>JAKSQF010000150.1 GCA_024404235.1 Clostridia bacterium
AACGAAATCATCGTATATGATGAGGAACCGTCCGAAAATCCCGTGCTTTCCATTCGAGATACACATATTCTTGACAGTATCAAGACGGCCGAAGGTCCGGAAACGGTGGTTTGATTTTATCTTTTGAAATTTGCGAAATGTGGTGAGCAGAATGAAAAAAATGAAATTTCTTTTTTCTTGGGTTTTAGTGCTGGCCATTCTCTTGGAGAGCGGATTTGCCGTGTTGGGGCAGGAAACGGCCCCGCTACAGAACGTTCAAGTTTCGCTTTCCAACAGCGGCTTTGAAAGTTGGCAATTTAATAAGTTTTCAAATTGGTCTTTTGACGGAACTTCCGCAAGTAAATCCATAGCCTCAACGACGGATCGCCGTTCGGGATCCCGCGCGGCGCTTCTTTCCAAAGGTGCCGCCGGTTATTCTATGCTGTCTTCATCGGCAGTATCGGTCACGTCGGGCTGTATGTATTCCTTCGGCGTTTACGTCAAGACCGCGAATGCGCAGAATTGCCGTTCTTACGTGATGCTTTCTGAACAAAATTCTTCCGGCCAGTCGCTCTATTACAATTTTTCCGAAACGGTTTACGGCAATATTTCGGGCTATACGCTTTTGACCGGTACGGTTTATATTCCAAGTGGCATTTCAAGAGTGGTGCTTTCTATCGTTTTGGCCGATGCCGATGCTTATGTTTCGACAGACACCTCTTATCTGTATGCCGATGATGCTTTCTTAAAACGCCATACACCCTCCGTTATGGGTAATACGCAAAATTTTGATTTTGAACAGGCTGTCACCGAAAACGGCACGGCTTATCCGACGGGGTGGACGGTTCGTCAGACGGAATCCGGCGGTATTACCGAGGCACCGCCTTCGGTTCGCTGTGACGGTACCTATTATCACAGCGGCTCAAAAAGCCTTTATTTCGGCAAAAGCGGCGCCGAATCGTTGATGTACCTTGAAAGTGCGGCAACCTTTGATGTTGATGAATCTTACTGCTTTTCTTGGGGCGGCTGGTATAAAAGTGCCGAAAGCAATGCCCTGTTGCGGATCGACCTTTTAGTGTACGATCAAAATGGTACGCAGATTGCTACGCTGACGGGCAACACCAAAATGCTGTCGCACGATACGGCGTTTCACGATTGGACGGTCCTGTCAACGACCGCCCAAATGCCCACCAGTGCAAAAAAAGCCTCTTTTTGTGCCGTGTTTACTGCGGGTAGAACCTGCGTTTATTTAGACGATTTGTTCTGCACACCTACCGAAAACTATTACGAAAAGCAGGTGGAATCCTGCGATTTTCACGCCGTCACCGAAACCGGCAGGGTAGAGGGTTGGACTGCGTCCGGCAGTCTTTCCGCTCATAATCGCATCCTTTCGTGGCACGCCGCAAATGACACCCTTTCTCACGAAACAACTGCCTTTGTGCCGCATTACGGCTATGAAATCAGCGTAGATTATACCGCAACGGCTTCGGGCGAAATGACCTTGACGGGTTATGACGCTTCGGGTAAATCGGTCGATTCGAAAACGGTAAACTTTGCGGCAAGTGAAGTGCAAAAAACACTTTCCGTCCCGTTTGTCGGTTTTGATGCCGTAAAAACCGTGGTGTCCTTTGCCGGAACGGGGGATTATACCTTCAGCAATTATATCGTTTACGAAACCTCCTCTCCTTCCGAGGAGTCCGGTTGGACGGCAAACTGGCTGTGGTACCCCGAAAACGCCACGACCGATGCTATTTGGCAATTCCGCTATTTCCGTACCCATATTTATCTTGACCACAGCGGCACGATCTCGTCTGCAAAGCTGTGCGTCGCCGCCGACGATAACGTATCGCTGCTTTATGTGAACGGTACGTCCGTTTCCATTCCGTTTACGGGAACAACAACCTATACCGAAGACGGCAAGCGAACGGTACGCACCACCAACAATTTAAGTGCCTATTTAAAGCAGGGCGATAACATCCTTGCTTTCCGTGTGTTCAACTGCACCAGCAAGGCAGGATTGCTGTTCGAGGGCGACGTCCGTTATACCGACGGTACGGTGCGCCATATCGCTTCCGGCATCACGGACGAAACGGTCACCTCACGGCTTAACTGTACGCAAAGCCACGCCGACGACTATTCTTCTTTTGCCGAAAATCCGTCCGATTGGTATAAAACGTCCTTTGATGACAGCGGGTGGATTGCCGCCGAAAAACTCGGCATCCCGCCGTATGGGGGATTAGGTGCGGTATCGTCCTATTTCAATCCCGATGCGGTGTATTCGTTCCGTCTTAGCTCTGCACCGACCGTTTCGGTCGCGGCGGATACGGAATTTTCCTTCTCTGCGACGTTTTCATCGGCACAAAATGCCGCATTTATGCCAAGCACGGTAACGGGTAAGCTTTATCGGGGCGAAAACTGCGTTGCAACTTTGCCGATTTCCTGCAGCTTCCGCGGAAGCACGGCAACCTTTGCGGGAAAAGTGCCGGATTACCTTTCGGGCACCTATTCTCTGCGCATTCAAAAAAGTGATTTGTACCTGAAAAACCGTACCGAAAATGACGTTGCGGCGTTAAATGTTTCGGCTTGCAACAGGTCGGCCGCTTCGGCTTCGGTGGAAACGGAAAACGGTGCCGTTCGTCTTAAAATCAACGGCATGGTCACGCCGCCCGTGATGTATCTGGCACCGCATTATAAATCTTATTACGATTATAACCGTCTGTCCGGTATTCAAAGCAGCGGTATGTCCGTTTATTGCAGTTATAACTGCCTTTTTGACGGCAGTGACGGAATGGATATCTGGACGGGTAACGATGCCGGCGGCAATCCCGTTTTGAACTTTGCTTTGTTCGATTATCAGATTTGCCGAATGCTTGACCTTAACCCCAACGCTTATCTGTTGGTCAACGTCGGTATGGATGCTCCCGAATGGTGGAAAGCGGCCAATCCCGACGAATTGATGCGGGATAGCAACGGTAATACGATCAATGCCGTTTCGTTTGCGTCGACCCTTTACCGCACGCAGGCTCAAAAGGCATTGGCGCAGGTGGTTGACCGCCTGAAAACCGCACCGTATAAGCACCGTATTGTCGGCGTCCGTTTGGTTGCAGGCCGCACCTTTGAATGGATGCTTGACGGCATTGAAAACGGGGCGGCGGTGGATTATTCGGCACCGGCACAGACGGGCTTCCGTGCGTTTTTGAAGAATAAATACGGAACCGACAGCACGCTGAGAACGGTGTGGAATAACAGCGGTGTGACCCTTTCGTCCGCTGCGATCCCAAGCGTTTCACAGCGTTCCGCTTCAGGCGTTTTGCTTGATCCGCAGACCGCGCGCAACGTCATTGATTTTAATGCCTATCTTTCGCAGATGACGGCCGATTCACTGCTCGCTTACGCGCAAACGGTCAAGTCGACCGCACCCGATTTGTTGGTGGGTGCTTACTACGGCTATCTGTGGAACTTCGGCTCGGCTGAGGCCATCGGCTCGGCGCATACCGCCTGCGCGCAGGTGTTGGAAAGCCCGAATATTGATTTCATCGCTTCGCCCGTCAACTATTCCGAACGTCTGGACGGCTACGATACCGGCTATATGACCGCTTCCGAAAGCGTTTCCGCCCATGGAAAGCTGTACCTTGTCGAGCAGGATAACCGCACGATCTACGGCGAAGTGTTCCGCTCGGCCGAGCGGGATAATCCGGTAGGCTTGTGCAATACTTTAAACGATTCGGTCAATCAAATCACCCGTGACAGCGTGAAAAACTTTGTCAAGGGCAAAGGAATGTGGTATTACGATATGTCCGGCGGCTGGTTCTCCGACGCTTCGATTTTGGAGCGCATTTCGGCCATTCGTACCGAATATGAGGTAGCGGCGCGGACAAATATCGCCTCCAATGCGCAGGTTGCCGTCTTCGTCGGCGAGATGACCTATAACTATTTCTGTAACGATCAAATCAGCGGCAGCTCTCAAAAAACCGCATCGGTATTGCAGACCTTGTATGCCGAACAGCGCAAGGCCCTTTCGCAAATGGGTGCAGATTACGACGTTTACACGGTCGAGGATCTCTGCAAAGGCATCGTCAGAGATTATAAGCTGAATATCGTTTTGTCACCGTTTGAATTGACCGATGCTCAGCGCACGGCAATCGACCGTCAACTGAAAACGGCCGGTAAAACCGTGCTGTGGGTCTATCTGCCCGGTATCATCGACGGCGCAAGCCTTTCCGCAACAAACCTTTCCGATTTGATTGATATGTCGGTGTCGGTGCAAAAAGTCTATGGCAAAAATCTGGCGATTGCCGAAGAAACAAACGGTATGATTTCTGCCGGTACGGCCGGAGCAACGTACGGAAACGCCGATATTCTTTCGGCCTATTTTGCCGCAATTACCGACTCTTCAGCCGAAGTGTTGGCGCGTTATCCGAATAAAAGCGTGGCCGCCGCTTATAAAAACGTCGGCGATTACACCTCGGTTTATTCCGCTGTTCCCGGTGTTTCGGCCGATCTCCTGATCACCTTGTGCGAATATGCCGGCGTACACCGTTACAGCCAAAACCGTGACGATATTATCCATACCAATAACGGTTATCTTTCGATTTACAGTATGACTGCAGGCACCAAAACCGTTGATTTGGACGCCCCAAAGCGGGTATATGATGTTTTCCGCGGGGAATATCTGCCCGAAAGCCAGCAAATCTCGGTCGATGTGTCGGCAGGGGAAACGGCGCTGTTCCGCTTCGAAGCACCCGCGCACGAATACGACGGCGGAATCATCCAAAACGGCGATTTTTATCAAGTCGGCAACACCGATACGGGGCATGCGTTTTGGAATTTGTCGGCATTGTCAACCGAAAACCCGAACCTTGCTTTGAACGGCAGTTTTGAAAACGGGTTGGATTA
>JAKSQF010000151.1 GCA_024404235.1 Clostridia bacterium
AAATTTAGTGGCCGTTTGCACCACCGGTGCTTATAACTATTCCATGGCCTCCAATTACAACCGTATCGGCCGTCCGCCGGTCGTAATGTTGGCGAAGGATCGCACTTATGTTGCCGTTCGCCGAGAGGGTTTGGAAGATTTGTTGCACTTGGATGAATAATTTTTAAAAAAAGGCTTGACAAATACCATATTGTGTATTAGAATAAAGTTAATCATTTTAAATATGCGATGAAGGAGGAAATTTGGTAATGAAATACGTAACACCTGAAATGGAAATCGTTTCTATGGAAGCTGATATTTTAACGATTTCTCCGGCCGGCACGAATGAAGATCCCGATTGGGGCAACCTTGATTTCGGCGGCGCAAAGAATTCCCCGTTGGCTGATCTTGCTAACACAATCGCTGATAAGTTTTAATCAAGCGTAAATCAACCCACCCGTTGCGGGTGGGTTTTTTTTATCCGTTTTTAACGGTTTTTATTGACTTTTTGTCGAAAAAATGTTAAATTTATGTTATGTTTTTATATAAATATAAATAATTATGCATTTTACATCATTTTGCGGCAAATCGGTCGTTTGGCCGTGAAGAGATTAAGGGTGATTATATGACAATTGTAGATTTGTTGGAGAAAAACAGCACGGATTTGGCCCACGAAACGGCTTTGGTGGAAATCAATCCCGAGCGCACTGAAAATCGCCGACTGACCTGGCGTGATTATGAGCTGGTCGAATCGACCGACCGTTCTTATCACCGTATGGAAATCAGCTGGGCGGTATTCAATGAAAAAGCCAACCGCTTTGCCAATGCGTTGATGAAGCTCGGCATCGGTAAGGGGGACAAGGTCGCCATTTTGCTGATGAACTGTCTGGAATGGTTGCCGATCTATTTCGGTATTTTGAAAACCGGCGCTATGGCCGTTCCGCTCAACTTCCGCTATGCGGCTGATGAAATCAAGTACTGCGTTGAACTGGCTGAGGCTGATATGCTCGTTTTCGGGCCGGAATTTATCGGTCGTGTCGAAAAAATCGCCGATGAAATTTCCAAAAACCGTTTGCTGATTTACGTGGGGGACGGTTGCCCCTCCTTTGCGGAAAACTATTATAATATGACGGCCGATTGCAGTAGCCTTAATCCGAACATCCCGCTGACCGAGGATGACTATGCCGCCATTTATTTCTCCTCCGGTACGACCGGCTTCCCGAAAGCCATTTTGCATAAGCACCGTTCGTTGATCCATTCCTGCCGTGTGGAGCAAAATCACCACGGTCAACAGCACGACGACGTGTTTTTGTGCATTCCGCCGCTGTACCATACCGGCGCCAAAATGCACTGGTTCGGCTCGTTGATCAGCGGCTCAAAGGCGGTACTGTTAAAGGGTACTAAGCCGGAATTTATTCTCGATGCGGCCTCGAAGGAAAAATGCACCATCGTTTGGCTTTTGGTGCCGTGGGCGCAGGATATCCTCAACGCATTGGATTCGGGCGAACTGAAACTGTCCGATTACGATTTGTCAGCATGGCGCCTGATGCATATCGGTGCACAGCCCGTTCCGCAAAGCTTAATTAAGCATTGGCTGGAATACTTCCCGAAGCACGATTACGATACCAACTACGGCCTTTCTGAGTCGATCGGTCCGGGTGCTGTGCATTTGGGCGTTGAAAACGTCCATAAGGTCGGTGCAATCGGTATTCCCGGTTACGGTTGGAAGGTCAAAATCGTGGACGAAAAGGGGAACGAGGTCACCGGCAGTGACGTTGGTGAACTTTGCTTAAAGGGCGACGGCGTAATGGAATGCTATTACAACGACCCCGAAGCCACCGCCAACACGTTAAAGGACGGCTGGCTTTATACCGGCGATATGGCTATGCGGGATGAGGACGGCTTTATCTTCCTCGTCGACCGTAAAAAAGACGTTATCATTACCGGCGGCGAAAATCTTTATCCCGTTCAGATCGAGGATTATATCCGCGGTTGTAATAAGGTCAGTGACGTTGCGGTCATCGGCCTTCCGGACGAGCGTTTGGGCGAAATTGCCGCCGCTATTATCAAAATCAAGGACGGTATGACCGCCACGGAAGAGGAAATCAATGAATTCTGTGCCGGTATGCCGCGCTATAAACGGCCGAGAAAGATCATTTTCGCCGACGTGCCCCGTAATCCTACGGGCAAAATCGAAAAACCGTTACTGCGCAAAATTTACGGCGCAGATCACTTGGTTGCCGATCAAAACGAGCGTTAAGCTCGATTGATATAAAATTCAGGGGGATATTTATGACAACAACAATGATTTTAACAACCTGCATGATCGTCTGCTTCTTTGCATTGATGGTCGGCATCGGCATTCGGTCCAGAAAACACGCGACCGATGTCAACGGCTTCGTACTGGGCTCCCGCTCGGTCGGCCCGTGGCTGAGTGCTTTTGCATTCGGTACGTCGTATTTTTCGGCGGTTATTTTCGTCGGCTATGCCGGACAGTTTGGCTGGAACTTCGGTCTTTCCTCGACCTGGATCGGCCTTGGTAATGCGTTTATCGGCTCGCTTCTTGCGTGGAGCGTTCTCGGGCGCAGAACCCGTATTATGACCCAGCACCTCGGCTCTAAAACCATGCCGGATTTCTTCGGCAACCGTTTCCAGTCCAAGGGTCTTAAAATTGCGGCCTCGGTCATCACCTTCGTTTTCCTGATTCCGTATACCGCATCGCTCTTTAACGGACTTTCCCGTCTGTTCTCTATGGCATATACCGGAATCGACTATTCGGTCTGCGTTATTCTGATGTCGGTATTGACCGGTATTTACGTTCTCATCGGCGGTTATATGGCTACTGCCATCAACGACTTTATTCAGGGTCTTATCATGTTGGTTGGTATCGTAGCGGTCATTTTGGCTGTATTAAACGATAACGGCGGTTTGCTTGCCGCTACCAAATCGCTTGCCGCAAATTCGGGCGATGCCGGTTGGCAGGGTGCATACTCTTCCTTCTTAGGGCCGAACCCGACCTTCCTGCTCTTCGTCGTTCTGTTGACCTCGCTCGGTACTTGGGGTCTGCCGCAGATGGTCGGTAAATTCTATGCCATCAAAAACGAAGATTCCATCAAAAAAGGCACCGTCATTTCCACGCTGTTTGCCATCGTGGTTGCCGGCGGTTGCTATTTCCTCGGCGGTTTCGGTCGTCTGTATGATATCGACGTTGCGGCCGAAGGCTTTGACGCCGTTATTCCGAAGATGCTTTCCACCCTTTCGCCGGTACTGATCGGCGTCGTTATCGTTTTGGTTCTGTCGGCTTCCATGTCCACACTGTCCTCGTTGGTGCTTACCAGCGGCTCGACCGTGACCTTGGACTTGATCGCTCCGCTGACCAAAAAGGAAATGACCGAAAAGCGCAAAATGCTCATTATGCGCTTACTCATCGTGGTATTTATCGTTATTTCCGCCATTATCGCCATTAAACAGGCTAAGAGCCGCAGTCTTTTCATCGCTCAGATGATGGGCGTTTCGTGGGGCGCATTGGCCGGTGCATTCCTGGCACCGTTCCTTTACGGTCTGTATTCCAAGAAAACCACCAAAGCCGCCGTTGTTGTGTCCTTCATTTACGGCGTCGGTCTGGAAATTATCCAGTTAATGGTTTCCTTGCAGTACATTACCCTCAAACCCGATACCTTCCTCAGCTTTGTCTTTACAAACTCGCTCTATTCCGGCGTGTTTGCCATGGTCGGCGGCTTGATCATCGTTCCGATCGTCAGCCTGCTTACCCGTAAAACGCTGCCGAAGGACGTTGACGGTATGTTTGAATGCTATAACGACACCAAGACGGTCGGCATTACCGACAGCCTCGGTGAATAATTGAATTTTTTGAGATAAGGTGAAAAAATTGAAAAAACTGATGTTGGGCAATGAGGCAATCGCCCGCGGTCTTTACGAAGCGGGGGTCAAGGTCGTTTCCAGCTATCCGGGTACGCCCTCGACCGAAATCACCGAGTTTGCCGCAAAGTACGATGAGATCTACTGCGAATGGGCGCCGAACGAAAAGGTCGCTACCGAAGTGGCCTTCGGTGCATCGCTTCGCGGTGTGCGTAGCGCCTGCGCTATGAAGCACGTCGGCCTTAACGTTGCGGCCGATCCGTTGTTTACCCTTTCCTATACCGGTGTAAACGGTGGTATGGCGTTGTTCGTGGCAGATGATCCTGCTATGCATTCTTCTCAGAACGAGCAGGATTCCCGCCATTATGCCATCGCCGCCAAGGTGCCGATGTTGGAACCGGCCGATTCGACCGAAGCCAAGGAATTCGTCAAAGAGGCTTACCGTATTTCGGAAGAATTTGATACGCCGGTCATCGTGCGGATGTGTACCCGTATTGCCCACTCGCAAAGCAGTGTAGAACTGTGTGACCGTGAAGAAATCGCCCTGCCGGCCTATGAAAAAAATCCGCAGAAGTATATTATGGCGCCGGCCAACGCTATTCGCCGCCATCCGTTTGTGGAAGAACGCACCTGCAAACTGCAGCAGCTCGGCGAAACCTCGCCGCTCAACCGTATTGAAAAGGGCGACGGCAAAATGGGTATTATCTGCTCGGGTACCTGCTATCAGTACGTAAAGGAAGTCTTCGGCGACAACGTTTCGGTGCTGAAGCTGGGTCTTGTCAATCCGCTGCCGGTCGATATTATCAAGGATTTTGCCGCAAGCGTGGAAAAACTTTACGTCATTGAAGAACTCGATCCGATCATTGAAACCCATTTGAAGAATATCGGGGTCGATTGCATCGGCAAAGAGATGTTCTCGTTGCTTGGTGAATTCAATCAAAATACCATTCGCAAGGCTTTCGATATTCCCGTTCCGGAAAACGTTGCAACCGATACGGC
>JAKSQF010000152.1 GCA_024404235.1 Clostridia bacterium
CACGCTTGTTGTTGATAATATTTGCCCATTCCGTAATCCGCAACAGGGAAAGGCTGGGATCCAGCGTAGTTTCGCCCGGTTTTTTGCCGAAATAGTGGATTGCAAGATATCCGGCAACGGTGGTTTCGTCGCATTTCGGCTCGCCGACCTTCACGCCGCGCGCCGCACCCTTTTGTGCCGTGCCGCCGCGTTCGATCAACAGCTTTTCAATGCAATCAAAAATATCGAAGCCGATTTTGGAATCCGCACCCGGCAGGGCATCGGTCAAAAATTTTGTGCCGTTTTCGGTCATATAGATCTGATGTGCCGTGCCGTCATAGGTGTGATAGGTCGCCGTGCCGCCGGCTTTGATGAGCAGACGCTTCACGATGTCGGAAGCCTTGGTGGTTTTTGCGTCAAATTCATAGTTTTCCATCTTGATATTCTCACTTTCTATCGGTTTATTTTCTTTTAATCCCAATGCCGCAAGCAGTTCAAAAAGTTTCTTTTTTGCAAACGGATAGGAAATATTGAGTTCCTCCTGCAAGGCTTTCAGGTTACCTTCGTTTCGCAAAAAGGTTTCAAGAAAAGTTTTTTGCTCGTCAGATAATAAATCGTACTTACTTAGTTCAAAGTCGTTTTTCAGTTCCAAATCGCAGTTGGGGCATTTCAGTGAGTTGATTTTAAGTCCGCCGCTGCAAATCGGGCATTTTGTAATGATTTCTGCCATATCATGACCTCCTTAACGCAAGTTATCATACCACAATATTTTCTATTTGTCAATACTGGAATTAAATATTTTTATTCTTGTTTGTAAAATTAGATATTTTTCACTTGCAAATTGTACGATATTCAATGATTTGTCATTTTTGCATTCCCTCCCCCGTACAAAATGTACGGGGCAATTTTCATTCCCCGTGGGGTTGAAAAATTTGTCGAACGGTGGTATAATATTAATAAATTGTTAATAAACATTTGCAGTGGTGATAAAGTGATTCGTTACATTAAGGCAAACAAGCATGTGCTTTATTTCGTTTTGTTGGCGGCCTTTGCCGGCTTTTACTTTTTAAGCGAGCATCTTTTTTCATTACAGTATCATTCCGTTTGGGTGCCGCTGGATGACAAAGTTCCGTTTATACCGGCCTTTGTTATTCCGTATATCTTATGGTATCCGTACATTCCGGCAGGGCTTTTGGCAGTTTATCTGACCGACCGAAAAGCCATGACCAAGCAGGCGTGGATCCTTTTTTCCGGTATGACGGTGTGTCTGCTCTGCTTTTTGTTTTTCCCGACCCGCATTGATTTCAGAGGGGACACCTCCGGCAAAGATATTTTCAGTATGCTTTGCCGCATCATCTACGGCAGTGAGGATTCGGTCAACGTATTTCCCAGTATGCATTGCTACGAAGCGACGGCCATTCACCTTTCGACCTTCGTTTCGGGACCGCTGAAAAACAAAGTCGGCTTGCGCATCGGCTCGGCCGTACTGACGGTGCTGATTTGTATGTCGACCGTGTTCGTCAAGCAACATTCCGTTGTGGATATCGTTGCCGGCTGTTCTTTGGCGTTTTTATCCTTTGCAGCTGTGAATATAATTTATCGTTTAAGGGGAGTAAAAAAATGATTTTGGAAGCATTTAACGGCGTATTTTTTGCGGTGGTTGGCGGAACCGTCGCATTTATTGTGTTGTTGTGGGCGTTGTTCCGCAAGACAAGTGAAAAAACAAGAAAAATCGTTTTAATCGGACTGTGCGTTATCAATTTGATCATCTTCTGTGTATACAAGTATTTTCTTTCGCTCGACCAATGGTATATGGAGCAGGGTCTTTTCAACTGGTGGAGTGAACTGCCGCTGCACCTTTGCAACATCAATATGTTCTTAATTCCCATCGGAATACTGACCAAAAAGCGTGGGATTATGGGCTTTTCGTTCTTTTTGGCACCGCTTGGCGCTACAATGGCTTCTGTTTTTTCGCCGGCGGCATTTACCGGATTTTCGTTGGCGTTACCCAGAATGTGGGGCTTTTACGCAACACATATGCTGATTATCGTCTGCGGCATTACCCTTGCAACCTTTAACCTCTACCGTCCCCGTGTAAAGGATTTGCCGAGGATTGCAATAACCTTTTTCTTGCTGGCTTTTGCGGCGTTTTGCATTACCGTTTTGTTGCGTAATCTGACCGGTTGTACGACCGTCAACTACTTCTTTACTTTGACGCACGACGACATCAGCATTTTAAAGATGTTCTGGAATCTGATTCCCGTACCGTTCCTGTATGAACTGCCGGCTATACTGATTTTAGCCGTCTATATGGCCATTGTTTGCGGGTTGTTTAAGCTGTTTGGCAAAAAACAGCCGATTGCCGCGCCCACTGAACAGGCCGAAACCGAAAAAGAAACCGTAGAGGTTTAATAACGAAAAAAATCAAGGTGCATATTTTTGCCTTGATTTTTTTTATTTTTGCCGACTTTTTCAAAACACTTGTAAATTGGGCGTATATATAATATAATTGTATTTACTGTGGTAATTTTACCTATAAAAATTCCTCCGAAAGGAATGATTTTTTTGGAAAGCAAGGAACGAATTTTACGTCCGGTAAAGCGTATCCACGGCGGCGTTTTTCTGCCGCACCACAAGGGTACTGCCGAACTGGAATCGGTCGTTATGCCGCCGCCGGCTGTAGTGACCATCCCGCTGTCCCAACACATCGGTGCGCCCTGCACCCCGTGTGTTAATAAGGGGGATGCCGTTTACGTCGGCACGAAAATCGGTGAACCGGGCGGCTTTGTCAGTGCGCCCATTCACGCCAGCGTTTCGGGCACGGTCAAGGAGATCGCCGACCGCACCGTATCCGGCAGAACGGTACCGTGCGTTATCATTGAATCGGACGGGCAGATGACACCCGACCCGAATTTGAAGCCGTTTGCCGTAGAAACGGCGCAGGACGTTGCCGAAGCCGCTAAAAACTGCGGTTTGGTCGGCTTGGGCGGTGCGGGTTTCCCGACCCACGTGAAGTTAAGACCGAACGAAAACGCCCAGATCGACACGCTGGTCATCAACGGTGCGGAATGTGAGCCGTATCTGACCGCCGACTACCGCGAGATGATGGAGTATTCGAACGATATCATCGAGGGCGTTTATCTGTTAAAGGAAAAATTAGGGCTGAAGCAGGTTATTATCGCCGTAGAAGGCAACAAACCAAAGGCCATCGACCTGCTTTACAAAATCGCCACCGACAAGCGCGACGTGGACAACGAAGTGCGCTTGATGAAATTGCCGACCAGTTACCCGCAGGGTGCTGAAAAGGTCATCATCTATTCCGCTACGGGACGCACCGTTCCGCCCAGAAAGTTGCCGGCCGACGTTGGCTGTATCGTAATGAATATTACCAGTATCGGCACGCTGTACCGCTACATTACAACGGGTATGCCGCTTGTAGCAAAGCGTGTGACGTTAGAAGGCGACCGTGTTAAAGCGCCCCGCAACATCGTTGTGCCGATCGGCACAACGGTTGCAGACGTACTGACCTTTGCCGAGGAAAGTGCCGAGGGCGAACTGCGGGTGATTATCGGCGGACCGATGATGGGTAACGCCGCCGCAGATACCGATACGCTGATTGAAAAGCGTACCAACGGTCTGTTACTGACAAATCCTCCGAAAAAGCAGGTTGAAACCGCCTGCATCCGTTGCGGACGTTGTGCTTCCGCCTGCCCGATGAAGTTATACCCCGCTATGGTGGAAACGGCTTATCGCCACGGCCTTGCCGACCGTTACGAAGCCTTGAACGTAAACGTTTGTATGGAATGCGGCAGTTGTGCCTACGTCTGCCCCGCAAAACACCCGCTAACGCAGGTAATGCGTACCGCAAAAGCTGAATTGAGGAGGAAACCGAAATGAGTGAAAAACTGATAGTGACCTCTTCCCCGCACATTCGCCACGAGGACACCACCCGCAGCATTATGTGCGACGTACTGATCGCCTTGGTCCCCGCCGCCGTTTACGGTTGCATACTGTTCGGATGGCAGGCGGCATTGGTACTGCTGACCACCGTGCTTTCGGCCGTTTTGGCAGAATTCGTTTGGTGCCGGCTGTTACATAAACCGATTACCGTCGGTGACTGCTCGGCCGCCGTTACGGGTCTTTTGCTGGGTATGAATTTAAGTCCCTCCCTGCCGCTGTGGATGGCGGCGATCGGCAGCATCGTTGCCGTGATCATCGTCAAGCAGATGTTCGGCGGATTGGGACAAAACTTTGCCAACCCCGCCATTGCGGCACGTATCGTGCTGTTGGTTTCCTTCCCGAAGGCGATGACCTCGTTTATTGAACCGTTAAGCAGCAAGATAGACGTTATTGCAGGACCTACCCCGTTGGCCGCTGACAAAGTCCCCTCTTTGAAGGAATTGTTCTTCGGTTGGCACAGCGGCTGTATCGGTGAAACGACCGCCGCATTGCTGTTGGTCGGCGGTATCTATCTGCTGTTGCGCAGAGTCATCAACCCCGTGATCCCGCTGTCCTTTATCGGCACGGTATTCGGGCTGTATCTCATCGGCGGAGCCGGTTTTGACGGCGCTTTGGTCGGCATTTTAAGCGGTGGCTTAATGCTGGGTGCCATCTTTATGGCAACCGACTACACCACCAGCCCCACCACCAATTGGGGCAAGCTGATTTTCGGTATCGGCTGCGGCATACTGACCTTTGTTATTCGCCGATTTGCCAATCTGCCGGAGGGTGTTTCCTACTCCATCCTGCTGATGAACATTCTGACCCCGCACATCAACAGCCTGACCCTTTCAAAACCCTTTGGTGCAAAGGAGGCGGCGAAGAATGGATAAGAAACAAAGCTTTTTCAAAGCCAACTGGG
>JAKSQF010000153.1 GCA_024404235.1 Clostridia bacterium
GGCGATGCTAAGTACGTTTGTGACCGAAAAACCTGCTACAACGGTACCGACGAAGAGGGTAATAAGATTCCCAGTTTCCCGAATTTTTACGACATGAAAACCGGCAAAAAGCACGACCTTACCGAAGCGGACAAATGTACCGCCCGTGTATATACCGGTTGGGATATGTGGCTGGATGCAGTCGGTGCCGCCAACGATAAATGTAAGACCGACGGTACTCGTTCGTTGGTCAAATTTGTCGGTCCGGACGTTGCCAACGGTAACAAAATTCATATGTCGGTCGAAAAGAGCGTCAAAACCGGCAAAAGTGTCGATATGAATATCGAGGATGATATCAATTGGTGGATCGATCACGCAAATCATATTCTTGACGTTTATTCCTTCCACTATTATCTGCCCAGCTGGCCGGGTGTCGGCAGGGGTACTGCCACGATTTATGACGTCGATTACGATTTGATTACCGATTATTACGATCGCTATGTAAAAGCCGTTAAAAAGACCGGCAAACCGTTCTGGTTTGATGAGTTCAACTACAATATCGATACCGGTGAAAACCGTCAGCATTACGATGATATTTACGCCGAAAATCCCATCAACCCGGATAAGTTGGCCGAAGCTACTATTGCTATGATGAATACCGGTGTTCAAACCGGCCTGCTTTGGCAGTTGTTCGATACCGTTTGGCCTTACCGTGACGGCTCGGGCGATGAATTTGTTTCGGGTATCCACGTTATCGGTATGGCACCGGCAATGTGTAAATCCTCCATTCCGTTTATTTCTTACTACGGCTTTACGCTGCTGACGAAATATTGCGGTATGAGTGGCTCCACCGTCTATAAGGGCGAAGGCCAGAACGACGTTATGCTGTCTATGACCAAGTATAAGAAGAACGGCAAGACTTATCAATCGGTCATCGTGCTGAATATGAACTTCACCGAAAAGCCGGTCGATATCAAGTTTGCCAAGAGTCTCGGCGGGGTCAAGATGTACCGTTACCTTTATAACCCGTACGAGGTCGAGGCTGACAGCAGTGCCACCATGATCGATGCCGACACCTGCTTTACCGGTGTTAAGGACCGTTTGCAGGACGTTATTCCGGCATTCTCGTTTGCAATTTATTCTACCGAATATCATGTAAACAACTGATCGTTGAGGAGAAAACCATTGGCTAAGGTAAACTTACTGTTAAACAATACGCATTGCATCCAGGAGCATTTCCTGGGTGCCAATGCGGTCTATCACGCCTTTGCGTTTTGCCCGGATGAGGCGGGTCGCGCTTATTCGGAAGAAGAATGCGCAATTGAAATGCAGCGTGTAAAAAAGTCGGGTTTAAAAATTGCCCGTACTTATTTTGAATATCCGTCGCACGATAACGGCAAGTGGAATTGGGAGGACGCCCGTATGCAGGCGACCTACCGCTGGCTTGACGAAATGAAAAAAATGGACGTCACGGTGGCGCTTAACCTCGGCTGGTGGCTGGGGCATAACGTTTTCTTTGCCGAAGAATTGCCCTTCCACGATGCCGATCCCGCCGTTGCGGCCGACCGTTTCGGCGCTTTCGTCAGCGAAGCGGTGACCGAAATCGTTATCAAGCGCGGATTCGATAACGTCAAATATCTGTTCCTGTTCACCGAACCGAACGGTGCTACCCGCGGTATTATGCGTAAGCTCGGCTTCACGGACGAGTTTGAGCCCTACGGTCTTTGCGTGCGGGCGGCACACCGCCATTTGGTAGCGGCAGGTCTGCGCGACCGCTTTAAACTGGTCGGGCCGAATGCCGGTCAACTGGCCAGCGATCCGCCCGAAATGTTGGAATGGTGCGTCGATCACCTGCACGATGAACTGGACGTTTTTACGACCCACTCTTATCTTGACGTGGACTATGCCGACCAACCCGAATGGGAAGCCATGTGCGGAAACTACTGCCTGCGCTTTGCCGTGCCGGGTTATCGGGCACAGCAGCGTGTAAAACTGGAACCGAATACCGAATACGAGGCTTCGGTTTGGGCAAAGGCTGAAAACTTTACGTTAGAGGGCAACGAAACACGCGGCTTCTTCCTTGGTGCTTTCTACGTTCCTTGGCAGGAGGAGGGGCTGATTCGCACCATCTCTGCCGGATGTGATAAACTCAGCAATTTGACCGAGGGCAGCGTGCGGCATATCGACGCCGCCGAAATGACCGGCGAATGGAAGCAGTACAAAACCCGCTTCAACTCCGGTGATAACACCTTCGGCTACTTCGGTATTTATCACGATATCCTCGGCGAAAACGCCGTCGGTTTTTACGACAAGGCCTCGCTGAAAAAGGTGGGCGAGGACCGTGAGCTGCTTGAAAATCCGGATTTCGATGATCTCGATTCCGCCGTGTGGACGGTGTACGCCGAAGGCTTCGGCGGAAAGAACGATCCGCTTGGCGAATACTACTATTGGCGCCGTGCGGCATTCAACTTCAAAAAACCGGTTCCGGTCGATAAGGACTTCTGGTTTGACGAGTATAACACCCGCCTGCTTTCCCCGAATGAGGAGCCGAAAAAGGGCATTTCCTTTGCCTCGGCCCAAGCGGGATTTATCAACGCCGGCGTAAACTGTTCCCTTTTGTGGACGCTGTTCGATCAGCAGTGGCCGGATAATCATTGGGACGGGTTTGATACCTTTGTCGACGGCGATCACCGTTGCGGCACTATGCCCAACATCCGCCGCCAAAAAGAGCCGTACCCCGATTATTACGCCATCACGCTGCTGACAAAATATTTAGGCGATAAGGATTCCCGCGTGTTCGAGGGCAACGCCGGTGACGGTGTTTGTGCTTCGATTTTGCAGGGCTCCGACGGGCATTGGGCGGTTTTGGCCGTCAATACCGGATTCGAGCCGTGCGATTTAACGCTGGAACTTAAAGCACCTATTGATCGTAAATTTTATCGGCATCTGTATGATACTGCCACCGTTAAACCGACGGCAGAAGCAGATGTTCTTCCCATAGGCGGGGAATATGCGGTCGGTAATAGCTTGACCGATACGCTACCGCCCCGCAGTTTTGCTGTGTATACTACCAACGACAATTAACCTTGCAGACTTTTTGCTTTGGGACGCGGTTTGTATAACAAATTGAACGTGGTATTTTGCAGTTATTTTTTAAAGAGAGGGGGAAGGCCGAAAAAAATAAGGCTGTTCTTTTACCTGCAATTATTTTATAGGAGGAAAAGTCCATGAAAAAATTATTTGCAATGCTTATCACTGTTGTTATGATTTTCAGCCTTGCAATGACCGCCTTGGCAGACGATTCGGCTACCATTACTTTTGATAGCCTGAAATGGGTCGCCGGTGACGTTGATTGCAACGAAAAAATCGACGCAGCCGATCTGCCCGCATTGCGTCAGATCTTGCTTGAAGTCAGCTCTGCTGAACGTGAAGATACCGCCGACACCAATAAGGATGATGCCATTGATGTCCGCGATTTGGTTCACTTAAAGAAGGTTCTTGCCTAAAGCAGAACGTTCTGTTTTGATTAACCTATTTTATAAAGGAGAATGAACCATGAATAAAGTTTTCAATGCCAAAAAGGTCATCAGTATTGTCCTTGCTTTGGCAATGATGCTGTCTCTCTTCGTGTTTGCACCGACTGCCTCTGCAGCTGCGGTTGCTACGACTGACGAAAGTTTGGTCAGCGAACTCGATTTTGAAACAGCTACCCCTAAGACCGTCCGCAAGACCGGCGTTTCCATTACGTCGTTGCGCAACGGTATGGACGGCGACTGCTATATGCTCGTCAAAGCCGAAAACGGTGATGAATCACTGACCATTTCGGATTTTCTTATGTCCTTGGTCGCTTCCGATTTCAAGATGACCAGCGGCACGCAGTATACCGTCGCTTTTGATTATTATCTGCTTGAAAAACCGGCTGCCGGAAATGCTTTCTGGGTCAATGTCGGTAATACCGGCAACCATAACATCGTTGCCGCCGATTGGGATTTGCGTCAGTGGTATACAGCATCTTACACCGTTACCGGTAAGGGCAACGAATCCATTGCCATGAACGTTTTTGAAGGCAGCGTTGTGGTCTTCGATAACATCAAGGTTATGAACGGCGCAACCGAAATTGCCCGCCTTACCTTTGACAGCACGGCCTACAATCAGATTTCTTCTTTGAACTCGGCGTACAGCCGTGTCACCGGCGATGAACTGGTTGCTTTGTTTGAAAGCAATAACTCGTTGCACATTGATATGACCGGCGCTACCGCTCCGCTTAAGATGGACCTCACCTTTGACGGTCTTTCCGACGTGGAATTTGCCGATGACGATGCCGCCATCTTCATGTCCTGTGATATCACCGTTGTCCGTCAGGCCGATGCGGATGCACAGGGTAACAAAAACGACCTCAACTTCCGTGTAATGGCTGCCGAAGGCAATCAGGATGAAGGTATTGCCGGTAAAACGGGCGGAAATTTGTGGGACTGGATGTGGCTTTCCGAATGTGGCCCGAACAGCGGAAAACCGTTATTGGAAAATGAATTTGAACTGGGCGTTCAAAATCATTTGGTCAAGCAGTTCGGTGTTCCGGCTGCCCGCGTTGCCGGTTTGGTGCTTTATGCCTATCCGGGCTTTGTCGGAACGATTGACAACATTGTCATCTATAAAATGAATACTTCCACACCGGTCGCTTCTTATGATTTCGATCATCCGGGTGCCAACATTCGTTATTATAATAACGAAGCACGATACACCCTTGAAAACAGCGG
>JAKSQF010000154.1 GCA_024404235.1 Clostridia bacterium
GGGTGACATTTGAGATTTTGTGACGCATCAGCGAACTGCGCTGTAAAGTGGCACGGCGCAGATCAAGATACCGGTATTTCAGCCGCAATTCTTCCTTAGCGGCGGTGTCGTCCAAAATTTCAAAAGGCGGCGTTTCGGCGGCACCCAAAATTTTAAGTGTATCGACCTCGATTTCGATATCGCCGGTCGGAATTTCGCTGTTGATGGCCGAACGCATACGAACGGTACCCTTTGCCATGACGACAAATTCACTGCGCAAAACACTTGCTTTTTCAAATACAGCCTTTTCGGTATTATCGTCAAAAGCCAACTGCACAATGCCGGTGCGATCACGCAGATCTACAAAAATCAATCCGCCTAAATCACGCTGGCGCTGTACCCAGCCGCAAACGACGACACTTTCACCGACGTTTTCTTTTCGTAACGTACCGCAGTAGGCGGTGCGCTTCATTCCATCCATTCTGTCCAACTTCAAAATAAAACACCTCTAAACCGAAAGAAAGACCTTAACGGTCTTCTTTCTTTGCTTGTTAAATTGTTTTTGCAACCGTTTCGGTCAAAGCATCCAATGCGGCTTCACGCAATACGTTTCCGAGTGCATCGGAAAGATTGCTCAACTTCACTTCGGTTATATTACCGGTCGCCATTTGCTTCAAATTGGCGGTATCGGTTTCGATTTCGTTATCGCCTAAAACCAACGTAAACGCGGCGCCGATTTTGTCAGCGTATTTCATCTGTGCTTTTAATCCTCTGGCGCAAACATCACATTGAACGTTGAAGCCGTCCTCACGCAAAGCACTACAAAGGGAACTGGCTTTCAATGCGGCGTTGTCGCCCAAAGCGGCGATATAAAGATCGCAGGATTTGGCGGAGGGGAGAACGATGCCCTGATTTTGCAATACCAACATCAAACGTTCCAAGCCCATACCAAAGCCCAAGGCCGGTACGTTTTGACCGCCCATTTGTGCAACTAAACCGTCGTAACGACCGCCGCCGCAGACAGTAGCCTGCGCACCGATATCGCCCGAAACAAATTCAAACACCGTGCGGGTGTAATAATCCAAACCGCGAACGATTTTCGGATTAACGGTAAAGGAAATACCCATTGCCGTTAAATGTGCCTTAACACCTTCAAAATGAGCCTTGCAATCGTCACATAAGTAATCCAAAACGACCGGCGCATTGGCGGCAATTTCGGAGCAAATCGGCGATTTGCAATCAAGTACACGCATCGGATTGCGGTCAAGACGTTCTTTACAGGTGTCGCAAAGTCGGTCAATGTTGGCCGTTAAGTATTCCTTTAACGCCTGCTGATAAAGCTTGCGGCATTCGGGGCAACCGATCGAGTTGATTTCCAGCGAAATCTTCTGCACATCGATTTCGCCCAAAACCTGACGGGCTAATGAAATTACCTCGGCATCGGCCGAAGGGGAGGCAGCACCGAAACATTCCACACCAAACTGATGGAATTCGCGAAGCCTGCCGGCCTGCGGCTTTTCGTAGCGGTAGCAACCGCCGATATATGCGACCTTTAACGGCAAAGCCGCGTTCAAAAGACCGTGCTCAATCACACTGCGAACGGTACCTGCCGTTAGTTCGGGACGAAGCGTCAGCGAACGACCACCCTTATCGTCAAAGGTATACATTTCTTTTTGAACAACGTCGGTCGTGTCACCGACACTGCGCTGGAAAACCTCGGTGTGCTCGAAAACCGGCACACGGATTTCACGAAAGCCGTATAATGCGGCAATATCCAAAATTTTTCTTTCAACAAACTGCCAAGCGGCGCTGTCTGCCGGAAGAATGTCGTTTGTGCCCTTTACGGCACGGTTGATTTCTGCCATTATAAAACTCCGAAATTATGAATTTTTAACAATTTCACGCCAATCCATATCGCCACGCTCCAAGCCGTGAATCAAAACCTCGGCAGTGGCAATGTTGGTGGCAACGGGAATGTTGTGTACGTCGCAAAGACGCAGAAGTGCATTTTCGTCGGGCTCGTCCGCTCTGGGGTTCATCGGATCACGGAACAACAGCAAAAGATCGATTTCGTTGCAGGCGATGCGGGAAGCAATCTGCTGTGCGCCGCCCTGCGCCCCACCCAAAAAGCGGGTGATTTCAAGTCCGGTTGTTTCGGAAACGATTTTACCGGTGGTGCCGGTAGCGACCAGGTCGTGGCGGCTTAAAATACCGCAATAGGCAATACAGAACTGAACCATCAGTTCCTTTTTTGCGTCGTGTGAAATCAATGCAATGGTCATAAAAAAGTCTCCTAACTTTATATTCTTTTCGGTCTCGGCAACGGAACCCAATCCCCGTTCAGGCGCTTTGAAATGCGCAGTAAAGCTTTTGCGCCCTTGCTGCGGTTCGGTACGTTGTGACGTACCGGAATCAGCAAAAGGTCACTGCTTTCGGGAATGATTCCAAGCAACCGAAAACCGGAAGAGTCGATAATGGAATCAATATTCTGATAAATACCGTTTCGGATTTTATCAGCAGTAAACTTATTAAGGATAAATACCGGCGCCCTTTCAAAGGTCGGCAGGTTTTCACAGACAACGGCGGCGTCCCGTACCGAGACAGGATCCGGATTGCATACCGTAATCATTTGCGTTTTCGGTAACAAAGCTTCGTACAATCTGAAATCAATACCTGCAGGAAAATCCAGAATGGTGATATCATAATCGGCATTGACTTTTTTCAGCACTTCACGAAAAGCGGGGGAGGAAAGCTCTTTGAATTTTGCAGGCGCCGGAATCAGAAAAACGTTTTCATGATTTGCCGCAGGGTATACGGCATCCTCCAAAGGGCAGCCGTTTAGTACGTCCCAAAGGTCAAAAACGACCTTTTCGTCAATGCCAAGCATCAAATCCAAGCATCGCAGTCCGGCATCTAAATCAATCAACAGAACTTTTTTTCCTAAGCGAGAGAAGGACATAGCAATGCCGACGGCAACGGTCGATTTGCCCGTTCCGCCTTTTCCCGAGGTCACTGCGATTGTCTTGCCCATAAAATAATCCCTCACATCCGAAAATGCTCATTAAATTTTAACACAAAATAGCGGTATTGTCAAATCTTAGTTTGCTGTCCTTACGGTAAGACGACATAACTCGGGGTATCGGGTACGTTGCCTTTTTTGCTGTAAAAATAGGAATCCAGCAAAGTGCGGATCAGATTACCGGCCGCTTCGGTAGAAGAACCGTGCTCCAGTATGACTGAAATGGCGATTTCCGGATTTTCGTACGGTGCAAAAACGATAAACGTTGTGTGGTCGGCACCGCTGTTGGTTTGTGAAGTACCGGTTTTACCGCCGATCTTCATCGGATAGTCCCCCAAAGCGGTACGACCGGTACCGTCAACTGTTACTGAAAGCATACCTTCCTTGATGGCGGCAAGGTTTTTATCGCTGATTTTTACCTTGTTCACAATCTCAGGGTCGTGTTTATCGTAAATCTCAGAAAGATCATAAGATACAATTCGGTCAATCAAGGTTGCACGGTAGTGTGTTCCGCCGTTACTGAGCGTAGCGCAGTAATTGCAAAGCTGTAGCGGTGTAAAGGCATTCTTTTGACCGATGGAAATCTGCAAAGTGTCACCGCCGAAGCCGTCACGATCCGGCTCCGTTAAAATGCCGGCGCTGTCGTCAACCTCAATACCGGTACGAACGCCAAGGCCGAACTGCTTGAAATAATCGGTCAAGGTGGTAGCACCGACGCGTCGTCCTAATTCAAAAAAGAAATAGTTACAGCTTTTTGCAAGGGCTGTTTTCAGATTGATTGTGCCATGGTAGTGCAGACATTGGGGTTTGTAATCGTCGAAGTATTTATAGGTCTGACTGCAGAAAATGGTTTCACCTATTTTGTAGTGTCCGTTTTCCAAAGCCGCTGTTGCAACAGCCGGCTTGATGGTAGACCCGATGGGGTAAACACCTTGAAAGGCACGGTCGGTCAAGGGCTTTGAAGGATCCTTGACTAACTTATCATAGTCTTCATGCATGGTGGCAGAGTCGTAACTTGGGTAGTTGGCCGAGCAGATGACACCGCCGGTATTGACCTTGATCATTACGGCACTGCCGGCAGTAACGGTACCGCCTTCGGATTGCAGGGTACGTACCGTTTTGGATAAAGCATCCTGCGCCGTTCGCTGAATCGTGCTGTCCAGCGTCAGCATAACGGTTTTTCCGGCAATCGGTTCGCGCGTGACACGGCTGGAAACGATAGTGCCCTTGGTATCAATATAATAAGTAATCTCGCCGTCCGTGCCGTGCAGATAATCTTCTGCCCAGTACTCGATACCGCTTTTGCCGACCTTGTCGTTAAAGGAATAACCCCGATCTTTATAGTTTTCACCCTCTGGGTTATCCCAGTCTTCTTCATAAATCGGACCGACTTCACCGATCAGATTGACGGCAAGGGTGGTGTCCGGATATTCACGGAAAGGAACGACATCAATGGTAACACCGTTGTATAGATAGGAGCTTTCCTCTATGGTGCGGGACAACAACTGGACTGTCCGCTGTGTGTTCGCCAGAAAGGGCGAGGGTCTGGAAATTCTGGATCTGCTGGACAAGGACGACACCAGCCCCATTTGCGGCGTGGCCGTGGATATCGGCACCACCACCGTGACCTGCTGTCTGGTGGATCTGGAGACCGGCAAGCTCCAGGGCAAAGCCAGCGCGGGC
>JAKSQF010000155.1 GCA_024404235.1 Clostridia bacterium
CTCGTAGCTGATGGATTCGGCATTGTAGCGGGCATCCAGCGAATAGACCGAAACGTCGTCGATCTTGGCGTTCTTCGACGACCATTTCAGCACACCCTCGTTTAACGGACGGGCAAAGGTGTATTCGGCGATCGGTGCACTTAATTTATCGTACGGATCGTAAACACCCTTGGCGGAAACGGTCAAGGTATCGTACTGCATCGTATATTGCAGTTGCAGTTTGTTGTAATCGGAAAGATTGTACTTGGAAACGTCGATTGCGGTGGACTTGCCGCCCTCCTTAACGATGACCTTGTTCATATCCTTGGAAAGGGTGACGCTGTTACCGTTTGCAAAGGAAAGGGACAGATCCTCCTTCATTTCCGGCACGGTGCAGTTGGCAATGGAATAACGGCTGTTGCCGGTCATTGCAAGACTGCCGCCGGAAAGTGCCATGGTGCCGTCCTGAACGGTGGCCGCACCCTCGGTAGTAAGCTTATCGGTAATGGAAGTACCGTCAAACGATTCACGCAGAGCGATTGCGCTGTCGCCGGTGGCTTCGCCCGAAATATTGACGATTCGGAAATTGAAGATATCGAATGCCAAGCCGCCGTTACCGTAAATCATAACGTAACCGGCCGTGTTGACGTTGGGGATCACCGCACGGCAGATGCCGAGCTTGGAAATATCCTCGCTGTCCTCTTTGAAGTAGACGTACACAGTACGGTTGCGGGCAACGATCATAATATTGTATTTCGTTTCCTGATCCTTATAGAAATGGTAATCGTCGATCTTCTTTTCGCGGGTACCGTCGTCGAACTCACAAAGCGAGGTGGCCATGTGGGTGTACGGCGTATCGGTCCAGCGGTTGCAGGCGAAGGAAATGCCCGGAACGGTCGAAGAGATCGAGGCGTAGTTGGTCTTACCGAACGAAACGCCGAACCATTGACCGTTTTCGCCGTTGGAAACGACCTTAACGTCGAAATTCAGAATGAAATCGGTGTATTTGGTTTTCGGGCCGAACGCAGTGTACGGTCCGGTATTTTCAAAGTACATAGAGGGGTCAGTCGTGAAGGCGCCCTTCGGACGAAGAGAGGCACCCGGGCCGATATAGTAGGTACGGTCGCTGATGTAGTATTCCTCGAAGCCGTCCGGCGTCATTTTGATGCCGGCAAAGTCGTTCGAGCGGTCGGGCGAGGTGCAATCCTCATAAGTATTGCTGACAACGGCAATTTCGTCGACCTTGGCGTCTGCCGTGCTCTTCTGATCAGAAGAGTAGGTGCACATACCCCAGTAACCGTCATATTTTACGTTATAGAATTTGACCTGAACACCGCCGACCGAGAAAACGACCGAGTTATCGTCGTGGATGACGGCCTTCAGCTCAATCATACCGCCGCCGATGTCCAACACCCGCAGAGGAATCTGGCTTTCGCCGGCATTCATCAGTTGGCCGTTGCGGACAATATTGACCGCGGCAAACTTATCGTCATAAGCGCTGACGCCGATGACGGTGGATTTGCCGATTTCGCCCGCCTTTTCCGCACCGAAGAAGAAGCCGAAGGTGGCATTCTTCGACAGGTTTTCAATGCTGACGTTTGCGGTGATTTCATACGGCTTGCTGACCTTATCGCAGGTTTGAAGCTGTTTCTTGGCGGTGATGGCCGCATTCGGTTTTTTGAATTCCGGACCGGCATTACGGCAGAGGAAAACGTCGCTCTGCTCGAGTCCGCCGTTATTGACGTGCCATTTACTGTCGCCCAGCGCCTCGACCGCATAGGTCAAACTGCTGTGTTCGAAATCATCCGAAAAAGCGAGGTGTGTCGGGCTGTCGTAAGCCTTGAAGTCACGGATGTTAAAGACCTCGTTAAGACCTGCCCACATACAGAAGTAACCGCCGTTAGCGTGTTCCAAACGAATGTTGGCTTTATAATCGGTAGAGGCGATGACCTCGCCGGCATCCAGCACTTCAAAGGTCACCTTATAATCCTTGCCGGAAACCTGCTGAACGGTCAGCGCAATATCGGTGGATTTGCCGGGGTTATAGATGTTCGGCAGCATATAGCCTTCACCGACCGGCTTCCACTGATCCTGACCGCCCATTTCGTACAAAGCGGTAATATTGTTTGAGAAGGTAACGTTGGCATCGTAACTGCCGGCAAAGGTATCCTCTGCAGAACCGCCGAGACCGCAGTAAATGAAACCGCTGTCCGAACGGATGCAGTCAATGGTAAAGGTGAAACGGTTGTACGCTTTCATCTTATAAGCACGAAGCATCAGCACCGAGCCGTACTGATAGGCGCCGGCGTTGTGCATGGCGAAGGAGTCGGTCACGACCTCGACGTTATCGCTGGTAAAGTTCGGTTCCAGCGTGCCGGAGTAGAAGTGCTCATCCATAGAGGTCATTTTGCTTTGACCGTCCGGCTCGCCCTTAATAACCGTTGTTTGTGCGGAGGTGAGCCCCAAAGTTGACAGCAAAATCACCAAGCACACGGCGGCGGAAAGTGCCGCTTTCATTCGGTTGCGAATGGCCATAGAAATAAATCTCCTTATTGTTAAAAGTCAACTTCGGGTGTGAGTTTGTCGGTGATCTTCTTCACGATCAATACCATTACGGTAAGGATGACCGTCAAAACAAGACCGATGGTGGAAATACCGGCATAGTCGGTGCTCTGCGCATCCTGTGCACGTTCGAACATAAACCATCCGACCGTGTAATACGAATTGTCAACACCGATACTGCCGGCAAGCATCATCGGATGCAGCCAGAAGCCGGCAACCGCCATAACCGAGTTGATGAGGAAGATGCTGACGGTCGGCATAATGAGCGGCAACTGAATTTGGAACAGCTCACGCCAGAAGCCGACGCCGTCCAGCTTTGCGGATTCGACAACCTCTTCCGGCACACGCGCCATGGCAGATGCCATCAAGATGATGTTGACACCGGCGCTGGCCCAAATACAGAAGATGTAGATCAAGGCCCAAACCGTTCGGGTAGCTTCCGGATCGTTGACCGCCCAGCCCTTGTAATTCAGCCCGATTCCACGCAAAACGGCGGCGGCCGGACCGATCAGCTGGCCTTGGTCTAAGGTGAACATATACCGATAGCACAGCATTAAGATGATGACCGAAATCATCGACGGCAGGTAGTAAATAACACGGAAAACACGTTCACCCGGAATGTGCTTGTTAAAGGCGTAACCAACCAAAATTGCCATGACCAAGCACCCCAAGTTGATGGGGATGGCACGGAACGAGTTGTAATACATATTTCGGTTGGCCGCAACCAATTTCAAATCTCTGAAATGCTCCTTGAAATTTTCAAGACCCACAAATTCATACGCCTGTTTTACAAGGTCGAAACGGAAGAAAGCAAGTGAAATCGATTGAGCGTTTATGTATACCCAAAAGACAAGAAAATGCAATATCGGAACGACCAACAACGAAAACAGGAACAGATTGCGCCGCAGATATTTATTCGGTTTTTTGATTTTGTTATTTGCAGCAATAACCAATTTTTTATACCTCCAACCTGGTATAAGTTCAATTATTTTACTTCGGTCATGCGGAACTTCTTGATATAGTTTTCCTTGGTGAGGTTGAACTTATCCTTAATGTCCTTCATGATGGTGGCGCCGTCCTGCTTCTTAATGGAGTTGACAACGCTGCCGGGGCCGACGTTACCCCACGGAATCGGGTGATCGTAGTGGAGGATCAGCGAAACGGAGAACGGGCTGTCCTTATAAGCGTTTACCGGGAAGTCGTAAATGCGCTTGCTGTTGTAGTAAACGTCGAACACGGACTTGGTGTAATCGGTGATGGAATCGTCCTTGATCTTGCGGGCGTCATAGTTGAAAGGACGCAAACCGCCCATCGAACGAACGGTAAACTTCTGCATCTGATCTTCGCTGCACAGGAAGATGAGGAATTCTTTTGCAAGATCCTTATTTGCTGCCTGCTGCGGAACGAACATCATATCGTTATCCGGGCAGTACAGATATTTTTCGTTTTCGTGGCCGTCCAACGACGGGATGTTGATGAAGCGAACGTCGGTATCGCGCTTGCCGTCGGAGTTACTGTCCCAATAACCGCCCAAGCGTGCTTCGGATTCACCGAAGGAGCTGGACATATTGATCAGCGGTCTTTCTTCACTCTTTTCAGCATAAAGTGCACGGGAAAGACCCTTGGTATCCAAGGTGTTTACGGCCGACAGGCTGTTTTTGTATTTTTGACCGTTGGTATCAATGATCAGCTTTTTGATGCTGTCGATCGCGACGACCAAACCCTTCTGATCGAAAACATTGAAGGTAAAGGTCTGATTCAAAGTGGTTTTGGAGGTGTTGCCGAAGTTCCAGAAATCATAGTAACTGCCCTGACCGGCAACGTTGGATTTTTCAAGACCCTGATACTGTGCCCACCAAACGAACATAAAGTAAAGCAACTGTTCGGAAGCGGCGGCGGACCAGCCGAACGGAACGTACTTGTGACCGTCGGTGCTCTTGAAAGCGTTGACGTCGTCACACAGAGTCAACCATTCGGTCAGGTTCTGCGGCGGAGCGATCCACTTTTTGGTGGAAGCATCAACGCAAGCAGAAGAAACCTTACCGGAAGAA
>JAKSQF010000156.1 GCA_024404235.1 Clostridia bacterium
TGGGGAATATGCAATGTACAGTAACGGCACCAACGGTGTGTTGGATATTGACTCCAACATTCCGGATGGCACTGCCGATACCTACTTCACTTTTCCGAATGATTTTTCGGATGTTCGTTTAGAAAAGGCCACGGAATACGTCGTTTCCTTCGACTATATGTGTGCCCGCGAAAACACGAAGAACGATTGGTGCTTTGCCGTTATCGTATCCAACAAGTATGAGGAGCCGTATGTTTACAGTTCAACGGATAAGGATTCCTCTTATACGAAAAATGAATGTCCGGTCGGCGTGTGGCGTCACACTGCTGTTCGCTTCACTACCGAACCGACCAATCCGAAATTCCAGTTACAGGTTTCGGGCGACGGCGAAATGCTGTTTGATAACTTCAAGATCTATAAGCTTACCACCGACGGTGAACCGTCCTTGAAGGCGGCTGTTCGTCAGGATGGCGACAAGCAGTTGGTCGACGTTACTTACAGCACCACCAATCCCGGTGCCACCTTTGATTATGACCTTGCTTACGACAAGGAAAACCTGACCTATGTCGGCACTACCGCTTCTGAGAACATCACGAATCTTTCGGCAGAAGATTTCGGCGGCGCTGCTGAGGTTACCTATAAGATTATTGACACCCGCAACTATTCCGGCCGTGATTATTATCACGAAGCCATTCCCTATCAACTGAAAAACGGTTTCGAGTACAACGACAGCTATAACGGTGCCGGTGACTATTCCAAGGCCACCCACGTGGTTATGACCTACCGTGTGCTGGAGGGTACTCCGCGTGACAATTTCGGTCTTTGGAATAACGACCCGACCGATGGTGCCTATTCGCAGGTTACCGGCGGTATCAACTCGGGCAACTGGATGCAGTTAGATGGCTCGGGTGCATGGGCAACTGCCGAAATGCAGTGCCACCACACCCCGAAGCAGGCTGACGGCAACTTCTTTATGACCCGTGTTCCGACCGGTCTTTTGATTGAAATCAGATCGATCGAATTACACGACGGCTGGAACGCAACCGATCCGATCGTCGGTGTTGCCGATATCGAAGCAACGGTTGAAGAACAGAAGGCTGTTCCGACCGGTTACCGCGGTAAGATCATTGATACTACAAGCTTTACCGGCGGAATGTGGGATTATGTTCAGGTTCCGTATGAAATGACCGGCGATTTCGATTACAAAGAAACCTATAACGGCACCGGCGATTATTGGGAAACCTTTGCCGTAATGACCTACCGTGTCAATAAGGGTAAGCCGGCCGACAAGTGCGTTTTGGCAAACAACAGTGGCTTCAAAGCTGATGGTTATTCTATTGCCGAAGGTAACAACGGCGGCGCGTTGTTCAGCCTGATCAACGATGGTCAGATCCATACGCGCGGCGTACAGTATCACCATACGCCGAAGCGTGATCAGAACTACTTTATGATTGCTGTCCCGAAGGGCGTTGAACTTGAAATCATGTCGATCGAAGTTTACCGTGGTTGGATGGCTCATAACAATGTTTATGTTTATGACGATGACCCCGATAACTATAACATCGGCACCAATTCTCCGGTCGGTGTTGCCGACATTGATTTGATCCCGCTTTACGGTGAAGATCAACTGCCGCAGCTGACCATTGATGCTACCAATGCAAACGCTACCGAAAAGGTTTACTTCTCTGTTCCGAGCGGCTACACCTTTACAAACACCACGGGTGCTTCGCAAGGCTCCTGCCCGAACGGCTTGGCACTGCATTTCAAGGTGCGTTATTTCGGTGAAACGACCGATAGAAACGGCAACCACTTGGATATCCGCCTCAATGGCGCAGGCTATTATCCGGCACAGAACTATAAGAAGATCGTTGCCGAAGAAGGCGAATGGGCAAACGTTTACGTTCAAACCCACTCGGCTCCGCCCTCCGGTGATCCGAACGGTAACTTCATTGAAATTACCGGCTTCAAGGGCTGCAAGTACGACTTTAAGTACGTTGGTGTCTGCACTGAATGGTTGGATGGTTCCGGCAACTTGACAACACCGGAAGATGAAATCCCTGCGAGCCACTATTTCGACCGTCAGTACTTCGCCGGTGAACTGGCCGACGATATGCCGGTCGTTATCGGCGATGGCGGTGTGCATATTTCCTGCGCCGCCGAAAGCAAAATGAAGGTCGTTGGCGAAATCGCCACCTCCACCTTCGAGGTTGCCGCCGGCTTTAACGGTGAACTGACCTTTACCGTTACCGACGAATTCGGCAACGAAAAATCGGTCACCGTTGATTTGAATACCAACCTGAGTGTTGCCGGTGTAATCGCACGTTACGATGCAGGCGGCAAAAAGACCGGTTTGGCATTCGGTCAGATGGTTATCAGCGATGACGTCGGCCCGTACTATGAAGACGTTGAAGCCGATGAAATCTACGATATTATCGATATCGGTTTCGTGGTGGCTCTTGATAAGCACGTTGACGGCGAACTGACCGTTGACACGGTCGATCCGTACGTTCAGAATATTTCCGTATTCGAAAACGATCCGGAAGAAGTCACCGGTGACGAGGTTATGTATAACCGCTACACCCTGCAGGTTTCCGATATTGCCGATGCGGACGAGGCAATTACCGCTGTTCCGTATATCGTCATTGACGACGGCAATGATACCGTAATTTACGGTGCAAAGCTGACCTGCACGCTGAATAACGCAACCTCTTCTTGGACCATTCCGCAATAATCATTCCTCTTATGGGGCACATCTTCGGGTGTGCCCCTTTTTCATTTTTATACAACCTGCGTTTTTTGAAAGATAAAAATGTTGAAAATTTTAACAAAACGTGATATAATCAAAGTACAACGCAGAAAGGAATGACGAATATGAAAAAAATCAGTGCTATTCTTTTGATCTTTGTTTTAACTTTCTCTATGGCAATTACCGCGTGCGCACAAAGTGCGGATAATTATGAAACGTACGACTGTCACGTTAAGGTCGGCGGAACGCAGGAATTTCAAACGTGGGATGTCCCAACGAAGTACACAGTTGCCGACGAAAGCATTGCCACGGTTGATGAAAACGGCGTTGTTCACGGAAAAAAGGTAGGTCATACCACCGTTGACGTGGTTATTTATGATGAAGATTATGCTTCTTGGATTGCCGGCGGCTATAGTTTTACAGAAGATATTTATGTTTACCAGCCCGTTTCGGAAATGTCGTTTGGGAAAAACTGTATTGAAGGCTCGGCTACCTTTACCCCGACCGAAAGCGGATATTATTCTTTCACCGGAAACGCCGACCATATCATTGTCAGCGCAGGGTCGGTCAAATATTGGCCTTCCGCTAATTATCACGATATTATCGACTACTATCCGATGTCTGACATATATTTGAAGGGCGGTGTTACCTATACGGTCACTGCAAATAATTATGATGAGTCATTTGATATGCCGGACTTTAATATCACAGTAAAAAAATCAATTTCCGCTCCTTTGTCGGTCAAAAAAGTCGGCAGCGGCGTGGAAATTTCCGTCGAGAATACCTATAATAATAAATACGGTAAAACGGTATATGCCGTTCTCAGAAAAACGGCCGGCAGCGATTGGGAAAACGTCGGTTATATCACGCAGAAAGATCAGCGTGTGCTGACCTTTACCGATACAAGTGTTTCGGCCGGTACAGAATACACCTATACGGTCGGTATGGTTGATGAAGTCGGCAACACAACGTACTTGTGCGAGTTTGATACGGTCGGAAAAGGCGTGGTTGCCGCTACACCTGTTCTCAGTCCGAAAACAGGTGATACAGAAAATATTATCCCGTTTATTTGTGCGGCGATGTTCTTTGGTATGATTTTAGGTGTCTTTATACTGGGTATAAAAATGCGCAAAACGATTTAAGCTGAATTTCAGAGAGGTATGCTGCGGCGTACCTCTCTTTTCGTTGACAAGCGCCCAGTTTTTCAATATAATAAAGAAAAGGCGGTGAGTACATTGACGGCAACGATTTTTGATATCAAGGAAATGGCTGTGCACGACGGCTCCGGCATCCGTACCACCGTGTTTTTGAAAGGCTGTCCGCTGCGCTGTCGGTGGTGTCATAATCCCGAAGGACTTTCGGCTCTGCCGCAACTGATGTATAAAGAAACTCGCTGTCTGCATTGCGACCTTTGTAAAAAGTCGTGCAGTCATCCGGAATGTCAGCCGTACGGACGCTGCTTGCACATCTGTCCCGAAAACTGCCTGACCGTATCCGGCGAGCGGGTGTCGGCCGGCGATTTGGCCGAACGATTGAAACAATCGGCCGCCCTTTTGCCCGACGTGTTCGGCGGCTTTACCTTCTCGGGCGGCGAACCGCTTTTGCAGGTGGATTTTTTGTTGGAAATCCTGCCGATGTTAAACGGCTACGATTTGTGCATTGAAACCAGCGGCTATTGTGATCCGTCGGTGTTTCGGCAGGTGGTCGAAAAACTTGATCGGGTCATTATGGACTTGAAATTGGCCGAGGGGGAACAGCATAAAGAATATACCGGCGTTTCCAATGAATTGATTTTGCAGAATTTTGAATACCTAAAATCCTGCGGAAAACCGGTCATCATTCGCACGCCGCTGATCCCG
>JAKSQF010000157.1 GCA_024404235.1 Clostridia bacterium
AGGAAAAACAGTTGAATGCCGACTTTGCCGAGGCTACCGAAAAATTGGCACAAACAACCGCCGATATTGCCGCAGTTCAGGCTGATTTGACGACGGCAAACGAAGATAAAATCCGCACCTTGGCCGAAATGAAGCGTTTGGATGATTTACGCAACGGCGTTGAATCCACGCTTTCGGGTCTTTTGGAAGAACAGCAGGGTGCCGACCGTAAAATTGCCGAGCTGAAAACGGTTTCTACTGAAGCCGAGCAGGCCGTTTGTTCTTTGGATGAGCAAAAAACGGCTTTGCAGGAAAAGGTTGATACGCTGACCGGCGGACGAAACGACTTTGCCGATCGCCGTGAGTCATTGACAGAGGAAATTACCTCTTTGAAATTGCAAATCGTCGAAAGCAAAAAGGATCTGCAGTTGATCCTCTCAGCTGCCGATACTTTGGAATCTTCCATTGGCTCCCGTGCGGTGCGTCTTTCCGAAATTGAGGCTGAAATCGCTGCTCTTACTTACCGCAATGAGCAGTTGAACAAAGAAATTTCCGACGCCAACGATGAAATTGATGAAATTCGTCATAAAATCAGCGAAAGTGAAAAGCTGATCGAAGCGAATATCACTCGTCGAAATGAAACCGAGCAGGCCGGCGTTCAGTTACGCAGCAACGAGCGTGAGCAGACCGGTGAACGTGAGAAAATCGGCGGGGAATTGGCTCGCTTGACCGAGCGCAAGGAGGTTATGCTGAAGGAGTATGACGACGTTATACGCCAGTTGTACGATGAATATCAGTTGACCCGCAGTGAGGCGGAGGCGATCGGTATTGAAATCGAACACCCGACCGAGTCCCGCAAGCAGTTGGCCGAGGTCAAGTCGAAGATCCGTTCGCTTGGCAACGTTAACGTTTCGGCGATCGAAGAGTATAAAGAAGTACGCGAACGCTATGACTTTATGACCGCGCAAATCAACGATGTGGAAACCTCCCGTGCGGAATTGCGCAAACTGATCAATCAGTTGACGGCGCAGATGCAGGAATTGTTCAACGATGCCTTTGCCAAAATCAATGAAAACTTCTCGGTCGCTTTCCGTGATCTGTTCGGCGGCGGCACGGCACGTTTGGTGCTTAGTGACCCCGAAAACGTGTTGGAAAGCGGAATTGATATCGACGTAAAATTGCCGGGTAAAAACGTACCGAGCCTTGAGGGTCTTTCCGGTGGTGAAAAGGCGTTGGTCGCTCTTTCGATTTACTTTGCAATCATGCAGGTAAATGCACCGCCGTTTTGCTTCTTGGACGAAGTTGATACGGCTTTGGACGATATCAACGTCGACCGCTTTGCCGATTATATGAAGCAGTCGGGTCTGGCAACTCAGTTTATCTGCGTTACCCACCGTCGTGGTACGATGGAGGCCGCTGATATGCTGTACGGTGTTACCATGCAGGAAAAGGGTGTTACCAAACTGCTGGAGCTGGACGTTTCCCGTCTTGAAAAGGAACTGCTCGGTCAACAGGTCGGCTAAAATAATTGTTTAGGAGTCACTATGGGATTTTTCAGTAAAATTAAAAACGGGTTGGCGAAAACCCGCAACTCCATTGTCGGCGGTTTTAACTCGGTTTTAAATCGGTTTACCCGCATTGACGAGGAACTGTTTGAAGAACTTGAAGAAATGCTGGGTATGTCCGATTTGGGCGTAAATCCGGCTGTTGATATCCGCGAGCGGTTGCGTAAACAGGTTAAAGAAACCGGCACGACCGATCCGGAGCAGATCCGCTTTTTGATGCGGGATATCATCGTTGAAATGCTTGGCGAAGATCAAGGTCTTAAGCTTGATACAAAACCATCGTTGATTTTGGTGATCGGCGTCAACGGCGTCGGCAAAACGACGACGATCGGTAAGCTTTCTGCTCAGTTAAAAGCACAGGGCAAAAAGGTAGTTTTGGGTGCGGCTGATACCTTCCGTGCCGCGGCGATCGATCAGCTCGGCATTTGGGCCGACCGTGCCGGCGTTACGATGGTAAAAAGCGTTGAAGGAACCGATCCGGCTTCGGTCGTATTTGATACGATTGCTTCTGCCAAAGCAAAGGGCGCCGACGTTATTATCTGCGATACTGCAGGACGTTTGCACAATAAGAAAAACCTGATGGAAGAACTGGCAAAGATGTACCGTATCATCAACCGCGAACTGCCCGAAGCATCGGTCGAAACCCTTTTGGTTTTAGACGCCGCAACCGGACAGAATGCCGTCAATCAAGCAAAAGATTTCAAGGCCGTGACCGATATCACGGGCATTGTGCTGACGAAATTGGACGGCACTGCCAAGGGTGGTATTGTCATTGCCATTCATAATGAACTGGGAATTCCGGTGAAGTACGTTGGTGTCGGCGAGGGTATTGACGATCTGCAACCCTTCAATGCAGTTGAGTTTGCTGACGGTGTTTTTGCCACCGAGGAGAAATAATGACTAAAGTTTTTATTGCGACTAAGAATCGTAAAAAAGAGGTTGAACTGCGCCGTATTTTGGAGCCATTTGGATTTGAGGTGCTAACCGAACGTGATTTGGATCAGCCGATGCCCGAAGTTGAAGAAACCGGAACGACCTTTGAAGAAAACGCTCTGCTGAAAGCTAATTGCGGCAGACAACTGACCGGCCTTTTGACCGTGGCGGACGATTCCGGCATTTGTGTGGAGGCGCTGGGCGGTGCACCGGGCATTTATTCGGCTCGCTATTCGGGTATGGGTGACGACGCTAATAATGCTAAATTGCTGGCGGAATTAAAAGATGTTCCGACCGAAAAGCGTACGGCCTATTATGTGGCGGCCATTGCATGCGTATTTCCGGATGGTCGTTCCTTTACCGTGCGTGGCGAATGTCACGGCCGCATTTTAGAAGAACCGATGGGGGATTGCGGCTTCGGATACGATCCGCTGTTTATGACCGAAAAAGGTTGCTTTGGGATGCTTACCGATGCGCAAAAGGATGAAATCAGTCATCGTGGTCGTGCCCTGCGGACGTTCAAGCAGGAATTAGAGAAATATTTACAGGAGTAACAATATGTTAAACAGCAGACAAAGAGCACAACTGCGTGCCATGGCAAACAGCTATGAAACTATTTTTCAAATCGGTAAGGGCGGCATTGGCGAAGCGATTATTAAGCACGTCAGTGAAGCACTTGAAGCTCGCGAACTGATTAAACTTCGCGTTTTGGAAACTGCCGATGAAACTGCCCGTTCTGCGGCAGATCAGATTGCCGAGCAGGTCGGTGCCGATGTTGTTCAGGTAATCGGCTCGCGCTTTATTCTATACAAACCCGCAAGCGAAAAAGAAAATCGCAAAATTGTTTTGGTGAAGTAAATGACGCAGAATGTTACTGTTCCCGAATATGCGGAATATAAAGAAATTCTAAAGGGTAGACTCAGTCCGAAGCGCTTTGAGCATTCGCTTTGCGTTGCGGATGAGGCGTTGCGTTTGGCTGTCAAGTACGGCGGCGATGTGCAAAAGGCGTATCTTGCCGGTCTTTTGCACGATATTACGAAAAACACGGTCGAGTCGGAGCATTTCAAGCTGTTCAATACGTTTGGTGCTGAACTTTCCGAAATTGAGCAAACCTCCGAAAAACTGTGGCATGCCATTTCCGGTGCTTTGTATATTCGGTATCTGCTGAATATAGACGATGCCGAATTGATCGATGCGGTGCGCTATCATACGACCGCCAAAGCGGAAATGTCGCTGCTTGCTAAAATTTTGTATCTTGCTGATTTTACTTCGGCGGATCGGGATTATGATGACGTTGATGTAATGCGCCGTTTGGTGGATGAATCAATGGATAAGGCAATGGCTTACGCCTTGCGCTATACCGTTTTGGATTTGGCCGAGCGCAACCTTGCTATTCATCCGGATACGCTTTCGGCCTTTAATGAAATCATGCTGAAAAGGAGAAATAACAATGGATAATAAGTCGATTTTAACCATTGCGGCAAACGCCTTGGATAAAAAGAAAGCATTAGAATTGAATGCGATCAAGATTGATGATCTGACCGTTTTAACCGAATACTTTTTGATTGCCACCGCCACGTCCTCCACACATGTTCGTGCGTTGGCGGATGAAGTCGAAGCAAAACTGGAAGAGGCCGGCGTTCGACCGCATCACATCGAGGGCCGCACCACCGGCTGGATCATTTTGGATTATGAAGGTGTGGTGGTTCACGTGTTCAACCGTGAACAGCGTGCTTTTTATGATTTGGATAAAATGTGGGCAGACGGGATTACCGTTGACCTTGCAGAAATACTGACCGATACGGAGGAAGAAAAATGAACAAGTATGATTACAGTGCCATTGAACAAAAGTGGCAAAAAATCTGGGACGAAAACAAAACCTTTGCGGCGAAAAATGATTACACCCTGCCGAAGTTTTACGGCTTGGTAGAATTTCCGTACCCATCGGGTCAGGGCCTGCACGTAGGCCACCCGCGTTCCTATACCGCCATTGATATCGTCTGCCGAAAAAAGCGTTTGCAGGGATATAACGTGCTTTATCCGATGGGATGGGATGCTTTCGGCCTGCCGACCGAAAACTTTGCAATTAAGAATCACATCCATC
>JAKSQF010000158.1 GCA_024404235.1 Clostridia bacterium
AAAGCACGTAGGCCGAAAGACCCTGCGTCGCTTTGCCGACGGTATATACGTTCATGCGATTGGTACCGGCGCCGATGACACCGCGCAGTCCCGCCGTTCCGAAAGAAAGCTCGGTATAAAAGGCGTCTTCAATAGCGGCTTCGTCGTTACGGATGGCTTTCAATTCCTTGACAAGATCCTCATCGGCGGTGGCTTTTTCGCACCATAATTCATAAAGTGGGTTCATATAAAATACCTCCGTTCCTATTTTTATTGTAATCGTTTCGCCGTAATGTGTCAATAGAATGTGCTTCAAAAAGGAAAATAATACATTTTTAATAAAAAACTTGACAATTGGGCAAAAATAATGTAATATATTAATATATGCGACGACAATTAAAAGGTTAACGGGTGGATTTTTTGGAAAACTTTGAAAATTTAACGGATGATGTTTTAATTGCCGAAATCAACAACGGCCGGTATGAGTTTTTACAGCCGTTGCTTGCAAGATATACACCGGTCGTGCGTGCGCTGGCAAAACAGTACGCACCTTTTGAAGCCGATGTGGAGGATTACGTGCAGGACGGTTTGATCGCACTGTACGGTGCCGTTCGGGATTATCGGGCGGGACAGGCCTCGTTTTCCACCTTTGTCCGCCTTTGTGTCAAACGGACAATGCTGGACTTAAACCGTGCTTCGGGTCGAAAGCGCCGTATCCCGCCGAAGATGGTTTCCTCGCTTGAGGATGCGCCGGAGGTTATCGGTCAAAAAAGCGCCGAAGCGGTGGTTATCGAAAGAGAAAGCTATCAAACCTTGACCGATCATATCAAGGTCGACCTTTCGGGTTTTGAGTATCGGGTGCTGTCGGCATTTCTGTCGGGCAGCGGCTATGCCGAAATTGCCGAAGCGGAGGGTGTTTCGGTCAAGTCGGTCAATAATGCGCTGTCCCGTGTGCGCAAAAAACTGCGGGAAAGCAATCACATTTAAAACGCATCTGCGTTTATATATGCCCTTGTAGCTTAAAAAAAGCGTTTGTTTAAAAAAGATGGCGGTGTTAAATCCGTCCGGGGTAAAAAACCAACGAGAGAGGTACAAAACATGTTTGAGGACAAGACGTTAGTTTGCAAGGATTGCGGAGAGGAATTCGTATTTTCTGCTCGCGAGCAGGAATTCTATGAATCCAAAGGCTTTGAAAATGAGCCGCAGCGTTGTAAACCCTGCCGTGACAAGCGTAAGAATGCCGGCCGTGCTCCGCGTGAGATGCACGAAGCCACTTGTGCTGCTTGCGGCGGTGTAGCAAAGGTTCCTTTCATTCCGCGTGACGACCGTCCGGTCTATTGCAGCGAATGCTTTGCAAAAATGCGCGAAGAAGAAGCAAACGACTCGGCTGAATAAGTTTCCGTCAAACGCTTTCGGAACCCGGTGGGCTATTCACTATGGGTTTAAAGTTCCTTGCCAAAAGGTAGGGTCTTTTGCTTGTACCGATATTTTTTAAACAAGTGTAAACCGGATAAAAAATTATCTATCTGATATAGCCTGAAACAAAAGCCGTCGGTAAAAACCGGCGGCTTTTTAATACCTTTAGTGAGCAAAAGAAACGGGTCGGTGTATTGCACCGACCCATTCTTTTACCTGCTGAGAAAACAGGCTTTTGCGTTTAGAAAATCTGTGTAGGAAGCGTCAATTTTTCCTTGGCGGGAAAATCCTTGTCAAAAGCCTCAACGTCGCTGTCGTCTACGTAGTAGCCGGCCGGTGTTCTGTAAACGCCGGTAACGCCGTCAAGATAACCGGAAATCAGTTCCTTGCCAAGAAAGAACGAAGCATCCGCGCCGTCCGGCAGGTCGTGATAACGAATGCCGAAATTTGCGGCGAATTGAAAACCGCATTTACCGTAAAAATCAATGTTTCCCTCGAAAAATACAGCGCCGAATCCCATTGCTGCGGCCTTTTGCAGGGAATAGTCCAGCAATTTTTTGCCGTAACCCCTGCGTTTCAGCTTAGGAATAATGCCGATCGGTCCCATCGTTAAAATGGGGATGTTCCTGCCGTCGTCGGCTTCAATAACGGTCTTCATAAACATATTCTGTCCGATCAGCCTGCCATTCTGCTCCATCACAAAGTCGAGCTCCGGCACAAAGGCGGGGTCGTTTCTTAACGTGTGAAGCACGTAATGCTCGCTGCAACCCGGACGGTATACGTTCCAGAATGCTTCTCTGACGAGGTTTTCAACCTCTCTGTGGTCTTCCTTTTTTTCTAAACGAATAACGCAGTCATTTATATTCATTGCTTTTCCTCCTGAAAATTGTTGACTTCAATTGCATTTCTGCGGGAGGTTTGTTCGATTACGGCAAACCTCCCGGTCAGCCGACAATCTCCAACGTGTTGTACTTTTTCAAACAGTACGCTCCTAAAAAATAAATATTTATAATCGGGCCAATCGGCCGGATTAACAAATTTACGGCATCAGCGAAACAATCTTTGCCAAGGTTACAAGCAACGGCATGGTAACAAGCGAAACCACCGTTGCCAATGAAACGATATTCACTGCCAAATCGGGGTTTTTACCGTATTTGGCGGCAAAAATCGCCGTGTTCGCCGCCGAGGGGGCGCAGGCCGAAATCGACATCGAAACCAGCATATCTCCGCGAACGTGGGCAAGGTAAAGCCCGCCTAAAACACAAAGCGGCAGTAACGCCAAACGGATCACAATCGCCGAAAGGGCGGCAAGATCTTTTAAGGTCGCTTTCAGGTCGGATTGCGCCAACCGAAAGCCGATAATGATCATCGGCATAGGCGTGTTCAACGCCGCTAAACCGATAACGGGCTGGCTGAGTACCTGCCGCGCAAAAACCGGCAACTGAATCGGCAGTAAAAACACCAATAAACCGACCGTCAACCCGATAATGCCGGGGTTGAAAAAAATCTTTTTGGCGGAAATGTATTTGCGATCCCCGCTGATTTCCACAATGCCGTAGGTCCACGTAAACAGATTGAAAATCGCAATAAACGAAGCGGCGATCAATACGCCGTTGTCCCCTAAAACAGCCTGCTGTAAAGGCAGGGACATATATCCGCAGTTGGTAAATACCACGGCATAGCGCAACACCCGACGTTTCGCATCGTCCTTGGAGCGAATCAGCAGCGTCACCGCCAAAATGAAGAATAGGTGAATGATCGCCGCGATCAGAAAACTCAGTAAAACGTCGTTTAAGGTACTGCGGTCAAAGGGGCGCATAAAGGATTTAATAATCACGCACGGTGTTACGAAGAACAGCACGAAATCGGTAAGGCTTCGCGCACCGGCATCGGTCATAATACCCTTTTTGGTTAAAATCACACCTAAAAAGATGTAGATAAACAGGATGATGACCTGCTGTAAAACCGTTGTAAAAATCATTTGACCGATTCCGCAAACCGCTTGAATGCGGCAACACCGTCATTGTCGCGCTTGTAAACGCCGGCGTGCTCCAAAACGGTGGAAAACACCTTGCCGATTTCCTCTTGCAAAATGCTTTCGGCGTTATCGGCGTTGAAATCCGGTCGGCGAGCGAGAATATCCTCGGCCCAGTCGGCGTGCTTTTCAAGAACCTCGTCGGCACGAAGATCGCGACCTGCAAGCATTGCTTCGCGCAAAGCGGCAATTTCGTCCTTCAGGCGTGCCGGCAAAACGGCAAGACCCATAACCTCGATTAAGCCGATGTTTTCCTTCTTAATGTGGTGCAGTTCTGCGTGCGGGTGGAAAACGCCCAACGGATGTTCCTCGGTCGTGATGTTGTTGCGAAGGACCAGATCCAACTCAAACTTGTCGTTTGTTTTGCGGGCAATCGGCGTAATGGTGTTGTGCGGTGTGCCGTCGGTTTCGGCAAAAATGCCGACGGACGGGTCGGAATAACCGCGCCAAGCCTTCAAAATGCGCTCGGCTAAATCAACTAAAACGTCGGTGTCCTCGTGGCGCAGACGAATGACCGACATCGGCCATTTTACAATACCGGCCTCCACCTGCTCAAAGCCTTGGAAGGTCAGCGGATGTTCGATTTCGGCCTTTGCCATGGCGAAGGTATAGTGTCCGCCCTGGAAATGGTCGTGGCTTAAAATCGAGCCGCCGACGATGGGCAGATCGGCATTGGAGCCGATGAAGTAATGCGGAAAAGCCTTGACAAAATCAAGCAGCTTCAAAAAAGTGTCACGATTGATGGCCATCGGCGTATGCTCGCCGTTTAAGGCGATGCAATGCTCGTTATAATAAACGTAGGGGGAATACTGCATAAACCAGTCGCGGTTGTTGATGCGAATGGGGATGATGCGGTGATTTTGCCGTGCGGGGAAATTCATTCGTCCGGCATAGCCTTCACTTTCACGGCACAGCTGGCATTTCGGATAACCGGCCTGCGGTGCGTTTTTGGCGGCGGCAATGGCACGGGGATCCTTTTCCGGCTTGGAAAGGTTGATGGTAATATCCAAATCGCCGTATTCGGTGGCGGTCAGCCATTTCACGTCACGGGCAATACGGTCACGGCGGATGTAATTGCTGTCACAACTGAAACGGTAATACCAGTCGGT
>JAKSQF010000159.1 GCA_024404235.1 Clostridia bacterium
TCGCACAAGCGGTCATCAACACGGTTCAGCCGGCGCGCCTTTGTTTTAATGCGCAAGTTTTCACGCAAACGGCGTGCCGTTTCAACCTTTAATGCGGCAAACAGTGCATCGGTGCCTGCACGATCCTTTTCAAAGGGTTTTAACAGTTTTAAAAGCTCCCACTCGCTGCCGTTTTGCAACAGTTCTAAAAAGTTTTCCGCTGCCTCGACAGCCGGATCGTCTGCTTTGCCGTCCAACAGCTCCAGTGCACGGCCGATTCTTCCGTCGGCCTGAGAAAGCGCCTTTTCGATCGCCGCACGCTCGGCAGAACGCTGCTTTGCGATATACTCCACCGCTTGTTCGGTCGGGGGAACGCCGAGCGACATTACGACACAGCGGGAAACGATGGTATCCAGCAATGCCGTGCGGGAGGTGGCGATCAGCATCAAGATAACACCGGCGGGCGGTTCTTCCAAAACTTTAAGCAGTGCGTTTTGCGCCTGCTCGTTCATACGCTCGGCACCGTCGATCACAAAAACACGGTAGGCGGCGATATGCGCCTTTACAAACGCCTGCTGACGCAGTTCACGGATCTGATCGACCGAGATACCGCGCTTCCCTTTTTCGGGCGCAACGCAGATATAATCCGGATGCGTACCGACCGAAAGCAGATGGCAGCTGTGACAGGTGCCGCAGGGGGAATCGGTTTCGGTGCAAAGCGCCGCCGCAGTTAAAAACTGCGCCAACGTATGTCTGCCCGAGCCGGCCGCACCCTCCAACAAAACGGCGTGGGGAAAGCGACCTGAATGGATCAGATTTTCGACCGAAATTTTCAGTCGTTCGTTTCCGATCAGCGGAAATATCATAATACGTAACCGACCTTTTTCATTGCCTTAAAATAGGTCTTGCGAGCCAATCTTTCGGCCGAGTCGGCACCCTTGTGATACAGTTCTTCCAAATATGCCTTATCGGCAATATAGCGTTCAAACGAAGCACGGATGGGATCAAGCGTATCAGCCACCGTTTCGCCGACGGCCAACTTGAAATCGCCGTAGCCCTTACCCTCAAACTCACGCTCGATTTCGGCTTCGGTCTTACCGGTAACGGCGCTGTAAATACCGATCAGGTTGCTGACGCCCGGCTTTTCGGGGGCAACACGCACGCAGGCTTCACTGTCGGTAACGGCACGCTTAAACTTGCGGATGATGGTATCACGGTCATCCAGCATACTGATAAAGCCGTTGATGTTTTCATCCGATTTGGACATTTTCTTGGTCGGATCCTGCAAGGACATGACCCTTGCACCCGTTTTGGGAATGTACGGCTCCGGCACCTTAAAAACGTCACCGTAAATGCCGTTAAAACGAACGGCGATATCACGGGCGATTTCCAAATGCTGTTTCTGATCGGCACCGACCGGAACGTAATCGGGTTGGTAAAGCAGAATATCCGATGCCATCAATACCGGATAGGTAAACAAACCGGCGTTTACGTTATCGGCGTGGCGAGCGGATTTATCTTTGAACTGAGTCATACGGGAAAGTTCACCGAACTGCGTATGGCAGGAAAGCAACCAGCTGAGCTGTGCGTGTTCCGGCACCTGCGCCTGAATGAACAGTACGGATTTTTCGGGATCCAGACCGATTGCCAGCAATAATGCAAAGGCTTCGTGGATTTGGCGGCGCAGCTTGGCCGGCTCCTGTCGGACGGTGATGGCGTGCAGGTCGGCAATGGCATAAACACAGTCGAATTCTTCCTGCATGGCGACCCAGTTTTTCAACGCACCGAGATAATTACCGAGGGTGGGCGTACCGCTTGGCTGAATGCAGGAAAGCGCACGCTTTTTCGGTTGATTGGTTATGTTATTGTCACTCATGGACGAAACTTCCTTTCAAAGCGCATTATAATCTACTTTATTATAACATAGCCAAAGTGAAATTGCAACCGCCAATAATTCAGTAATTCTGTAAATTCCGGCGGTGCAAGTCCTCCTCCGATCGGCAAAAACTATTGACATTCAATATATTAAATGATATAATATTTCCGTAAAAATATGAACGATAACATTTTTGTGTTTTATCGGAGGAATTCATAATGAAATCACGCAAATTCTTAATGCTTTTAACGGGATCGTTAGCGGTGCTGATGGCCATTGTGGTTATCGTCACCTTTGCCGTTTTCGGCGTTCGGACCGAAGAACATTCCAAAAAGATCCGCAAAAAGGAATACTATCAAAAGGAAGGCTTCGTTCCCGGCGAAAACACCACAACGGTGATCGACGTTGACGAAACCGAAAATCTGCATTCCGGCACGGGCGCTATGAAGCCGGACGATACCTTAAAGGATAATAGCGGCAGCGGTAACGGCACAACGGTTGCCAAGCCATACGTTTTGGATGAATTGAATCTTCCCTCCAAATACACGACAAGGGTCGGAAAAATTACCCAAAAGATGGCGGAGGTTTCCGTTTTGAACGGCGGTAACAAGGTGCGCCTTAATGAAAAAATCAAAGCCTTTATGAAGGGCGGCGACTTCACAATCGGTTATATCGGCGGCTCAATCACGCAGGGTGCGGTCGCCTCTTCCGAGCAGGCACGCTATGCTAATCTGACCACCGCCTGGTTGGAAGGCACCTTCCCCCGCTCCACCTTCAAAACGCAGAATGCCGGCATCGGTTCGACCGGTTCCTACATCGGCATTCACCGTGCGCAGAACGATTTGTTGGCCGCCAAGCCCGACATCGTATTCATTGAATATGCTGTAAACGACAGTGCCGGCGACAATACCGCCTATGATAACCTGATCCGCAAAATTTGGAACAGCCCGTCCAAGCCGGCCGTTATTCTGCTGACAAACGTTGCCCGCGATATGGGCACAAAGGAATACCGTTCCAACAAAGAGAGCGAACTGGAAAACGGTAAATTTTACGATTTGCCGGTGCTTTCGCCGGGCGACGCCATTCTTTACACCTGCAACAATGAAAAGATGGCGCAATGGAACGAGCTGATCAACGCTTCCGACTGGGTCCACCCGACCGATTACGGCCACAGCGTTATTTCGCAGGTCATACAGCGTTATTTACGCGGCGTGATTGAAGACAACGTTGCGGGTAAGATTTCGGGCAAAGAAAGTGACCTGACCAAGTCCCTTTACACCGAAAAATACAAAAACGCAACCATTCTTCAGCCGGCAAATACCAAGCCGGTCAAGAACAGCGGATTTACGACCTCCAAAGAAAAACTGCAACAGTTTAACGGTTACTGGAAGGCTTCCAAAACAAATTCTTCTATTGAATTTGACGTTACCGGCAAAAACATCGGTCTGCTGTATTTGATGACCGACTCGTCTTCCGAAACGCACAAGTCGGGTATTTTTGAGGTTTATATTGACGGCAAGTTGGTTCGTGCAATCAACACAAGTTATACGATGGAATACCCGAAGGGTGAAGAATTCTTCACCTCCTCCACTTCAGCCAAGCACCACGTAAAAATCGTAGCGCTGGACGGCGAAGTTTATCTGCAAGCGCTTCTTGTTTCTTAAAATTCAGACACAAAAAACAATCCCCGATGCAGCTCGGCCGAGCCGCATCGGGGATTTTATTATTCATCAATCCTTCGGATTACTGATGCAGATTCCGCCGAAATCTTCGGCCGCTTCTGCGTTTGTGAGGGTGACGGTAATCGTTTCACCCTTTTTCACTTCAAAGCCACCCACGTGGGTGATGTGGCGCTGTTTCGGATACATCGACCAATCAAACTCAAACACCTTTAATTCTTTGCCGGCGGCACAGACTACGGTGCGGTTCTTGTCGATTTTAAGGTGGTAGTAGTCGATGCCCATATCGCCCGACATATCTTCTTTAGCGGTATAGGTGTAAGTAAAGGTATCGGCGTTGTAATCGAATTCTTCCCAACTGATCCACTCGGCCTTTTCCAAAGCTTCAAGACCTTCGGAAATCGGGGCGATATCCTTTGCCGGCAGCGGCTTCGGATCCTTTACAATGCCGTCGATCACGCCTTCGACCACCTCGGCATAGATTGCCTGACCGGCCGGATTGGGGTGACAGCCGTCATAGGTCAGCGACATATATTCACCGTAATCACCGCTCATAAACGGGGTGATGGTATCGGCCTGATAGATGCCGTAATGATCGGTCATGGCCTGCGTATTGGTAATCGTTTCGGTAAAGGCCTTCTGTGCAGATTCCAATACCGAAATCATCGTAGCATTCGGATACTTGCGCTTGCAGGCACGGATCATTGCCTCATACCAGAAGCAGTTGCTGTGCTCACCGTCGTTCTGACCGTGGCAGAAAATGATCAAATCGTAATCAAGACCGTCATCGACCTGCATGGCACGGACGTAACCGGCATAAGAGCCGTTACCGCCCATCGACACGTTTTCGAGATGCACGTCGGATCCGTAGGCATCAATCCAATACTGCCGTACCGTTTGCGTTAATTGTTCCCGTTAAATAGTATGCCTTATCATCCTGGTTATAGCATACTGCATATACAGGCTGAACCTTCTTTTCAAGGTTAAGATATGAAAGAAACT
>JAKSQF010000016.1 GCA_024404235.1 Clostridia bacterium
TATCGACCTGCTCGCAGAGGCTATTGCTTTTTTCGACGATGAATCGCAGTCCCAACTTACCTTCGGTACGGATCATGGTGTCGATAATGGCAAAATCCTTTTGTTCGGAGCCGTTTACGTCCACGTAAGAAGCTTTCAGGATCGTACCTGCAGAGAACATACTGTTGTTGGCAACCGTTTCACCGTCAAGATCGACCCAACCGTTGAACAGTTTGCCGGCAATTTCCTTATGACCGCAATTGGTAAAGTCCATTTTACAGTTATTCAAAATGGTAATTTCCGAACCGTCGTTCTTGTAGTTTTCGTCACCCTCGATCTCGCTGGCAACCTGAATGGAAAATTCAATGTTGGCAACTGTGGGTTTACTGTAATCGCCGTGATCCCACGCAATCAACACGTAGTTACCTTCTTCCCAACCGGTCAGCGGAACGGTGTACTGGCTTTTGCCGTAATCGCCGTAAGTCTGATACAGGAATCCGCTGTTGTATCCGCCGGTAATGGGCGTTTTGTAGATACGCAGGAAGTCTTTATCGGTTGCAGACCAATTTCGGGTTTTAATAATCAAATCCTCATTGGTGAACCAAACGGTTTTTGAAAGGGTGACCATTTTATCGTCTGTCGCCTTAATGCTGAAGGTGGTCTGTGCGACAAGGTTATCTGTACTGCCCTTTGTATAAGCCGATACGGTGTAAGTTCCCGTTGCCCAGCCTGCACTGGAAACGGAGTAAACGTTTTTAATGCCGTCTGCAGTGGAATCGTAAACACATTTGCCGGAATCGTTTGCGACGATTTTGATAAAGTCTTTATCCGCCGCCGAAAAATCGGTAGTGGTGATATTTACTTTATCTCCGACAACATAACTGGTAGAGGAAACCGCAATTTTCTTCACTGTCAGATTCGCCACCGCCTTAAACTCTACACGAGCGATTTCGGAATAGGTGTCGTTTTCAAACAAAACGGCCACGTACTCGCCTGCCTTCAAGGGCAACCATTCGGGATCTAATTTATAACGAATGGAAGAACCCGACGGGAAGGTGGTTTTGGTTCCGTTAGCGTACAAATAATCGTAATACTGATATACGCTGGTGAAACCCTTCGGATAAATGGCAATCCAGTCTTTTGACGTGGTATTTTTAGTCTTGATATCAAAGGTCATTACACCTTCGGCCAACAGAGTGCTGGTCATACTGATCGTCTTTGCATTCGGGTCTTCGGTTACGGTGTAATCGAAAACGAATTCGTCGTAATTTTTCCAGCCGGGGCCACCCAAAACCGCCACGTATTTACCGCTGCCGTAATGATTCAAAAACGAGAGAGAGTACTTTACGGAGCCTTCGCTTTTGGCAAGGGCGGTATAGCTGTTAAAACCGGAATCATTCAGGAAAGAAGATCTTTCGTTAGAGAAATTCCAAGAAGGACTCCAGCGATAGAGCATAATGGTGGAAGTGCCCTGTGTAAGGTCAACGTCCTTATACGTCAAGGTAAGCGGACCCGTTATGGAAGTTACCGTATTGGTAAAATGCGGATGATCTTCTTCAAAGGTACCGTCTTCGTTACAAAAACGGAAATACAGCTTATCAATACAGTTGTTGGTGCTTTTCCACAACGTTACCACATAGGTCTTATCCATCGGTTTCTTTGTGGTGGCATATTCCTCTGCCGAAGCACCCCAACCGTCTGCAATCAAATTCTTTGAACGGGTACCGTAATAGGAAGGAATCGTTTTATTGATTCTTGAAAAATAATCCGAATAGCCCTTGAAATCCGTTGAACCGATTGCCGGATCTTTCACCGCCGCATCGTAAACGTACACGTAGGTGGACGTTTTATCAAGGGTACTGTCCGAACAGGTAATTGGCAGTAAATCCGGAATGGTGCGCTTGATTTTGATCGGATCGTTCACGGATTCACCGGAGCCCGAGCCGGAAGCAATATATTTGGAATCTACGGCAACCGACAACAGATGTGCATCCGCCTTCACGGGGAAAACGTTTTTCTGCATTCCGAACAACATTGCTACCGCAAGTGCCAAGGCTACTGCCCGACTCCATTTTCTTTTCGTCATAGCTTTTTTCTCCATTCAGAGAGATGCCCGAAACGGCATCTCTCCGTTATATAAGGGGTTATTACTGATTCAGCAAAATAGATTTCCAATCGATAATGTCCGTTGCATCAACGTCTTCATCGTTATTGACGTCAGCCAACAGGGTAAAGTCGACTTCTTCGGCCAAGACCTTCTTCAAATGGACCAAGTCACGAACGTCCACAACTTTATCGCCGTTTACGTCGCCCGTCAATTTCGGAGCGGCAGTTACGGTAAAGTTAATGTGACCAAGCGTAGCCCAATTTTCATCCATAATGACGTAGGCATAGTTGCCGGGTTCGGTAATGGCTTTGACATGTAAATCTTCGGTAACGGTAGCAGCACCGTTTTCATCGCCGGTAACACCAAAGCCGGCACCGTAAGCGCCGGACCAGTCAAGTCCGCTAGAGCCAAACGCGGTTGCTTCGGCACCGCCATAGGCCTTATACAAACGAACGTAGTAATACTTTCCGGGTTCCAAACCGGTATCTACCGTGATGGTGATGGGCGTATCAGCAGTTGCCTGAACAGTTGTAACGTCGGCATGGAGGCCCTGCTTTACCGTAACGGTTGATTGGCCGGCAATGTCATAGCCGCTGCCGACGTAATACGTAATGTAATAGGTGCCTTCTTCTATCGGCCAGCTGCCGGACTTGTAACGGGAAGTGATACCGGACGGGAACGAATCGTTATCTCCGCGAACAATATAGTCGGCATAATTATATTTGTCATCCTTGTCGGCTTCGCGGTAAATAGCGGCCCAACCTGCGTTGGAAGGAATTTCATCCCAGTTGAGGTTAATGTTGGTTGCACCGACGTAGAATTCGTCTGCATCAATATACTGAGCCGGCGTTTCGGGTTCAACCGCCGTGAAAAATGCAGTAGCTACCGAGTTCCAATTGTCCATAATAACGTAAGCATAGTTGCCGGGTTCGGTAATTTGATAGCCATGGTTGTATTCGATGGCACTACCGCTGCCGTCAGCCGCAGCAGTAATACCGAATCCCTGACCGATCAACGGTTTTGAGAAATCAACATTCTTGCTGCCCAATCCGTTGACGCCGTCGGCGGATTTAGCATGATAGAGACGAACGAAATAATATTTACCGGCAGTAAGACCACCGCTGATGGAAAGGGTGAGCGGATTAATTTTACCAATCTCAACCGTATCGGAAGTTAAGGAAACGCTAACGGCCTCTTTAACGGTGAAATCGACCGTTTTGCCGACCGTGTAGCCGCTGCCGACAAAGAAAACGGCAGAATAATCACCGGCTTCCAGCGGCCAGGAAAGGGACTTATAACGGCTGCTGTCGCCCGAGGGGAAGGAAGTGCCTCTTCCACGTTCAATATAGTCACCGTAATTGCTGTAGGTCGTATTGCCCTTGGCATAAACACCGACCCAACCGTATTCGGCGGGGACGTTGTCCCATAAAACGTTGATGGTTTCGCCGGAATAGTAGGATTCCTTATCAATGAGCGGCAGATCTTCCTTGCTGCCGACCATAAACTCGTACGTATCCCCTACCGTGTAGCCGTCGTTCAAATACATAACAACAACGTATTCGCCGGCGGTAATCGGATTTGTCAGGTTATAAACTACGTCCGCATTGGCTTTACAGTACTTGTAAGAGCCCAAATTTTGTGAGCTGGACGTATAGCCCTTCGGGAAAATGTGGAACCAGTCCTTAGCACCGGTTGCCCCGCAGTGAACGGTGACGGAAGTGGCACCGATCGAAACTTCGCCGACGGAAACCATACCACCTTCGGCCGAAGCAACAACGCCCGTCAGGACGGTCATCAGCAACAGTGCAACTGTCAATATAACGGAAACGATAGATTTGGAAATGCGATTTCTCATAAAAATATCCTCCTTATTCTTTTATATCCCAATCAACGGTGTAATTGTTATCATTGTCAGCAACCGCATCTTCACTGAGATTGAACGTAACGGTAGCCGAAATGGTAAAGCGTTCGCCGTCAACAGATATACGTTTTAAGACCGTAACCCTTTGAGATGCTGCGTTTGCACGCATCACCGGAAATGCAATAACACCGGCAAAAAGGACTACACACAAAAGCATGGATATACCGCGCAGTTTTAGTTTTAAGTTTTTCTTCCGTGCAAAAAACACGAATGCGGCAACGCACAAAACTGCGATTATGATACAAAGGGTTGATACCGCGGGATTCTGCTTAACGAAATGCAAAACAGCCGGTTCGCGTGATTGGGCGTTGTTCTTTTCTATCCGAACGCCGTTAACGACCAGTCCATCCTGCGAAACTTTCTGAATGACCGTCAATTCCTTTTTTGTTGATGCTTCCGGTTCAATATCGAATTCCAGCGGCGTGGCACTGCCTGATTTTACCGCAAGATCGTCCGGAACGTTAAAGGAAACACGAACGTCGGTCAGATTAAAGATACTTTTATTACCGAGCTGTAACGTAACTAAAATCGGTTCGTTGGCTTTATACTCATCCTTATCGGTCAAGAGCACGGCCTGTAAATACTCGTTTTCTTCTTCCGTTTCAACCGGTTTGATGATCGGCTCGCGACGTTCCTTGCCGACTTCAAACTTCGGATGATTCAAAAGCGTGCGATTTAATTCAAGGGTTATCGTGCCGTCTGCACAGGTGATTTCAATCTGTGCCGTAGCACTGCCGTTTTCCTTATCGGTCGGAGCGGTATATTTATAATCGCTGACCGTGATATCCTTCAAAGAAGTGGAAACGATTTTATTTTTTAAGTATGATTTAATATCATTTGCGGTGGTTTTGGCGGTGATCGGAACCGTTTCCAACGCAATCATGGCGTGACCCTTGATTTCCTGCGGTTGCATATTAAGCACTTCATAGGTAACCGCTTCAGGCTTATAACCTTCTTTCACAAGGTCTTCCGTAGTGGAACCGGCCAAATACCGAACCTTGATCGGAGACCAAGAATACGCTGTATTCCAGCATTTAGTACCAATGGCGTTATATTTTGCATCTTTACTTAAAATCGTAATTGTTCGAGGCAACACCAAACCGCTGGAATCGAAAACCAACGTTTGCAAATAGCCTTCAACCTCGTTGGTTATCTTCGTCGGCACTGCGTTTCCTTGAGTTCGGGTTCCTTCGGCGATATAAGCAGCCTTTCGCATCGGCCAGCAGAATGCTTCCGGCAAAATCTCCGTCACGCCTGCAGGAACAACGATATCGCGAAGCGCACTTAAGTGGAATGCACCTTGACCGATCGATTTTAATTTGCTGGGCAACTTCAGTTCGCCAAGGCTGATCGATTCAAACAAAGCTTCTTCATTTAAGTTTTCAAGATTATCGGACAAACGCAGGTTTTTCAAGTAGAAGCATTTCCAGAAGGAATGCTTACCTTCCGCAACCGTTACGTTATCCCCCATGATGATTACTTCGATATTTTTGGCAAAGGGAACCGCAAACTGATCGGGCAAAACCTTTAAGCTGTCCGGCAAAATCAAACAGCGCACTGCCGACAGATCCGTATCCAACCACCAGGATTGATCCATTGTTTCAATGCCTTCGGGCATAATGATTTTTTCGGCGCTGCCGCTGTAACCGACCAAGTTTTTACCGTCCTTACTGATGGTAAAATACTCGTTTCGGCCGGGCACGTCGCCCCTTAAGCAATCCGGGTTATCGGGGTCCGGATAGAAGTAATCACATTTAGCCGTTGAAGCAAACGTATAAGACATAATGCTGGGCTTAATGGTAACGTTAAAGGGAACGTCAACTTCTTTGGCACCGTATTTCACGTGTACAATGCCTGAAGCAAAACCGTCATACCCTTCAAACAGCATTCCGTCCTTATCCTTACAACCGCTGACGGCTTTTACCAAATACCAGTCTTTATCCAAGACCGTTACTTCATAACCGCTGCCAAGCTTATTTTTTACGGCTTTTACGAAATCGGAAGCAATTGCCGTATTGGAAACGGTCACCTGGCTGATTGCCTTTTCCACCCGCTCCTTTAAGGAGCTTTCCTCAGCAGTGGCAGGCATGGCGATGATTCCGCCCAGCAACGAAACAATCAAAAGCAATGCCGCGGACAAAACGATTGCTTCTCTGCGAAATTTCGCAAATACTTTCGTCCACATAAAAAACTGTTCCTCCTTCTCGGTTTTGGTCAGACTTCTTCCAAAATACAGACCAAACCGTTGGTATCGTTCCATGCGGAACGAATGGTTTTTTCCGCTGACTCATCAGCAGGGACATCCTTGTCGGTTCCGAAAGAGCCGACACGTTTATTCTTGCACTGAATATAAATATTACCGACAATTTCGGGCAACGTACCGTCTTTGCTTTGAATATTTACAATATCGTAGGTGCTTTTTTCGAACACGTTATTGATGATCTTAAAGCCCTGAATATTGTTATGCAGGTAGCCGTTGCTTTGAATATGCGCAGTGGCATTGGCATCCGGACGCTGACGTCCGCCGAAGCCGTAGCCGGAGCAACGCATGATATTGGAGTCGTAAACGACGTTGCGTGCCTGCGACCCTTTTCCAAGCCAATACTCAATACTGCCCATACCGCAATGGCTGATCAAATTATTGCGGAAGCAAATACGGTCGGCAACATAGTCGCCCAAGCCCTGATGGGTTATGCCGCTATCATAAATCTCATAAATATTACAGTTTTCAACCGTAATATCACAACTGCCGTTCATGAATTCCACCGCATTACCGTAGCGGGTAGTACCGTCCCTGAATTCCGTCAAAAACGCACCGCCGATATACTTAAACTCGCATCCTCTTACCGTTATATTGTGGCAGTTACTGCCGCGAACGGCACAACCGCCGCCATAGCAAAACGCAAGATTTTCAACGGTAATATCCGAATTCTGCTCTAAACGAAGCATCCAAATATTAAAGGCTATTTCGATACTTTTATACAGCTTTTGCGGGTGATCCGTCAGTTTGATATAAAGACGGTTGCCGGCGGCGTGGTCAGACCAGAAATCCAACGGATTTTGGATATCTTCACGCCGCTTTTTTTTGAAGCCCACGGCTTCGCCGTCGGTTAGAATTACGTTGCCGACGTCGGCCGGAAAGGTGGAATCGCACGTCCAAACGTCATCGCCCACACAGGTCCAACAATCGGTAATATGATTCTTAAGTGAAGCGTTGATCCACGGTTTTTCACCATTGCCGTAAGCACCGTAACTAACACCGCTGACGGAAGTAACACAGCAACCGCGAAACGTTTCGCCGCGGTGGAAGAGCACCGCATCACCCGACCGTATTTTTTCACGGTTTTGCTCTAACGTTATCAGGGAGTCAAACGGATCCTCGGGTGAGTTTCCGGCAGCTCCCGGCCTTCCCTGAGCCGAAACGTACCAAGTCGTTCCGGTTGCGGTAGCCTTTACGGTATCGGGCAGGATATGGTTTTTTGTAAAGAGGTTCCGGGCAGATTCATCGACAATGGTCTGTATATCCGTTTGGTGAGAAGCAATGCGGTTTTTAATCAAATCGACTTCCGATTCAGCGCCGCTTGCCGCCATTTGTATCTGATTCATCAAAATCCCTCGGTTATTTTGCAATAATCACAGTTGCCGTTTTATCGCCCCAAATGTTATTCAAGACGTTTTCGGCATTTTCATTAAATTTGCGGTTTGTAATATCGTTATAATAACCCAGCCATTTGCCATCCCATTGGATGTACGTATTGCCGCTTAACGTAGGCGGTGTTTTCGCATAGGAAACCGCATTGACAAGCTGATACGTGGAAACTTCAAAAACGTTGTTTTTGATAACGAAATTGGTAGCCTTATTATTGATATAAAGACCGCTGGTCGGCACACCGTTACTCATGATATGACCGGTCATCTGCTTATCCGGACGCTGCGTTCCGCCAAAGCCGTAACCGGCAAAGCGCAAAAGGTTGCCTTCGTAAGTAACGTTGGCAATATCGCAATTTGGCGTATGCCAATACTCGATAGAGCCCATGCCGCAATATTCGATCAGGTTATTCTTGATGGTGAAACCATCCAAATGATAGGTGCCGTCGCCCTGATGCGTTACGCCGGAGTCGTAAATCTGGTAAATCCAGTTGTTTTCAACCACGATGTTCTTACTGCCGGCCATAAATTCAACGCCGTTACCGTAACGGGTTTTGCCTTCTTTAAAGCCCGACAGAATGCAACCGCCGATATAACCGATTTCAAGGTTGCGAACGGTAATATTCGAGCAGTTACTCCCTCTTACAGCGTGACCGCCGGTATACTTAAAGCAGATATTCTCAATGGTTATATCGTGCGAATAAGGCTCCATAAAATACAGGTGGCTGTTTAAGCCGATTTCAATGCTGGAAAACGCACTGACCGGATTTTTATCGAGATACAGAACCAAATAACCGTCGGAAGTGTAGTAGTCGTAATTGTTTTTTACCTGACTTTTTTCACTGCGCCAGTACCCGGTGGCACGGCCGTGGTCAAAGACGACCAAGCCGACGTTGGTTCCGAGTCCTTCTTCCAATTTCCACAGATTGGTTCCGACACTTGTCCAAGCGGCGTTCACGTAGTTCTTTGCAGAACCGTAAACACACGGTTTATCACCGCTGCCGTAAGCGCCGTAACTGACACCGTTCACCAAGGTGACCTGCTTTGGCGCACGGTATATGCCGCCGCGTTCCAAAAGAACGGCGTCACCGGCCTTCAACGTAGCCTGCATACTGGTCAACTTTGCAAGGGTTTTCCACGGCTTTTTCGGAGAAGTTCCGTCGTTAGCGTCGTTACCGTTTTCCGAAATATAGTAAGTCGTTCCCGTAGCCTTGATGGTATCCGGCGAATTGCGAATGGTATTTCGCATGGTTTTGGCACGGCTTTCATACTTGCTGACGTAACCGACAGGCATAGTGGAACTTAATGCACCGGGATCGGATGCGTAGCATTTATCCGGATTTCGGGTAACCGTTTCCGTAGTATCGGTCGAGCTACCCGATGAAGAATTCGGTTTTTTATAAACGGTATGCGTACCTTTTTTCAAAACGTACGATACTCCCCCGCCCGACGATTCGGTATTTTCATCTTCAGAGGTAACATCTTCATCCGAGGAAGTTTCCTCGGATGAAGTGGTATCGACTTTAGAACCGGGAATGGTTTGCCAGCGAATTTCTTCCTTCATCAATGCGCATCCGTTTAATGAAAGTAGTATTGCGATACACAGCAAAACCGCGATCCGTTTTGGCATAGTCTTTACTCCTTTAATTACTTGGAAAAGAGTTTAATTCTTTCGTTGTCTTTGTTAACAAAATCCTGTACGGCGCCCTTATAGGAGTTGAGAACTTTATCGACCTGCTTAGAGCCGCTGGCATAAAGGGCATCTCTTAAACCGTCAACCGTTCCGTTTCCGTAGAAGCGGTTGGTCTTGGAGCAGGCATAATCGACAACCTCGCGTGCCTGAGCGTTATAGTATACGTTATCCATATTGTAGCTGCTTTGGTCGAGGACGTATCTTAAATAGTACGGAGCGGCAGCGGCGTTTTTGGCACCCTGCGGAATACCGAAGGCGGTATATTCGTACATGACCTGATACTTCGAGTCGGTCGGAAGCGGGACAACACCCAAACGGTTTCTGTCCTTTAATGCTTTCTGACGGGCATCAAGCTTACGTGCCGAGAACGGGCCGGACCAGAAGAACAGTACCTTACCCTGGTCGAATTTGGTCTCATCATGGGAATTCAACAGCCAGCCTCTTTCGATGGCGTCCAACGTGACCTTCCAACCGTCAGAGGTTGCTTTTTCGCCGAGGATGTTAACAAATTTGCCCTTTGAAGCATCGAAAGAGTAGCAACCGCCGCCCAAAGAGCGAACGTAAGCGTCACCGTATTCGAAGGTAGCACCTGCGTAGCCGCTTTGCTTTCTGTTGGCGGCAACGAACTCGTCACACATACTCCAGAACTTTTTCCAAGTCCACTTAGACGGGTTTTTCTTCCAAATGGTATACGGGTCTTCCATATCGGCTTCTTCCAAAGCCTTTTTGTTGTAGTAAATTACGGCAACGTCGGAAATAGCGGACTTCTTAAGGTTGGTAGCATAAATATTTCCGTTGAAGGTGTAATCCTTCATCAATTGCTGATCCCAAGCGCTGTCGTTAAAGTTGAAGCCGCTGTTGGTAATCGGCTGCAGCGAGGAGATCTGCCAGCTTTGGTTACCGAGCAAACGAACAAGGTCCGGTGCCTGATTGGCGGCAATTCGGGCGGCAAGTTCCTGTTGGAAATCGTTGTACGGAACGACGATGCTCTTTACCTTAATGCCGGTTTCTTTTTCAAACTTTTTAATGGCTTCGCCTTCCATCTGGGTTTTGGGATCCCACCAATACATATAAGTAAGGGTAGTGCCCTTCAGTGACTTCGGCATTTTCGCCATTACCTGAGCTTTGGTAAGCGAAGTCGGCTTTTTGGACTGCGAATTACTGCTGGTGGCAGGCTTATTGCTGTTGGTGCCGCTGGTAGCGGTACTGCCGGTTGCAGAATCTACCTTAGAGGTTTCGGAAGTCGTTGCCTCATTCGATTCGACATTTGCGTCATCGGACTGCGAATCGGTGACCTGAGAATCTTCTTCCGGATACTCCTCTACGACCGTTCTTTCCACGCAAGAGGAAAGAGACAGCAGGATGCAGATTGAAAGCATCATTGCAATCATTTTTTTCAAAAAACTCTTGTTCATTTTATTCAACCTTTCTATTTTTTATAAAAGCCTTAACCCACGATTCCGACGCGGTCAATGCTTTTAATAAAATACTTTTGCAAAAAGAGGTAAACGATCAGCGGCGGTGAAATCAGCAACAGACAGGCTGCAGGCGGCACGCCGAACAGCAACGAACTGATGCCGTTTACTTCGCCGAAGGTCAGGAAAACCTGCTGTGAAATGTTATGAACCATAACCGAAAGCGTTTGATTTTCCATAATGTACATCAGCGCCAAATAATAATCGTTCCAGTGCCAAATCAATGCGAAAATGGACACTGTAAGGATCACCACGCCCGACGACGGCAGAACGATGAATAAAAACGTTCTGATCGGGCCGGCACCGTCAATCCATGCGGCTTCTTCCAGTTCAACGGGAAGACCCGAGAAAAACTGCATATAAATAAAGATGAACATACCGCCTTTTAATCCGACACCTAACAGCGACGGCAGGTAGAAGGTCAGCGGCGTGTCATAAATATTGGCACGCAGATCAATTCCGGTGATCTTATAAAACAGTTTTAATATTCCGAGGAAATCCAAATGCCGGAAATTCAATACACGCGGAAGTAACACCATAACGTCCGGAATTAAGATGGATAAAATCAGGAAAAACATTAAAACCGACTTAAAGCGGAATTTGAATCGGGACAATCCATAAGCAAAAACCGAGCAGGTGAAAACCTCCACAGCGGCGCTTACCATTTCATAAATAACCGTATTTTTAAACGATTTTCCGAATTGCAATGCCTTGATGGCATCCTTGAAGTTTTGGAGAGTAATGCTTTTCGGCAACCAAACGATGGAAGGGTCGATATAATCCATTGTGGTGCGCACGGCATTCGTCAGCATATAAATGACGGGATAGACCAAAATATATGCAAACGAAATCAAGAAAACGTAGCGCAGGATCTCGGTTGCGATTTTTTTGGTAGAGGCCAGTTTTTTATTCGTAATCATACTGTGTCCCCTCCTAACCGACGCGCTTTAGGACGAGCTTTTTATAAAGCAACATCACAATGCCGATCACAATGCCGACGCCGGCAAAATACATCCACAACCGTGCGGAGGTCGTATCATAGATATTATGCCAACGCATATCTTCCAGAATTTTGTTTACAAAGACACTGTTTTCCACGAACAGTTCCACCATCGTGTAGAACAGCACCAGCAACAAAACGCGGCTTAACATGGGGATGGTGATAAACCAGAAGCTTTCCCATGCAGTAGCACCTTCCACCTTGCCGACTTCATACAACTGATCGGGAATCGTTTGCAAACCTGCAATAAACAACAGCGTCTGCACACCGCAGCTCCAAATCAGGTTAAAGGTGTCTGCAAGGTAGTTTTGCATCAATTCGTTTGCTTCGGTCGGAAGATTTAACCGCGCCAAAATTTCAGTGAAATTCAACGACTGAGAATAGACCGACGAAGTTCCTGCCGACAAAGTTGAGCTGATATCGGTAGCGGTGCCACCGTTTAAGACACTCATAACAACGCCCGATGAAATGATGACCGGCAGGAAAAAGATGCCACGCATAAGCATTCTGCCCTTGAATTCCTGATTCAAAATGAGGGCAAGAATCAGCGAAAGTGAAATAATAATGGGCAGTGAAGTAAAAATACTGGTAAGCGAAGCAACTAATTGATCTACGAAAGTCGCATTCTTAACCAAATAGGAATAATAGTGCGAAAATCCGACAATATGCGCTTCCGGACCGGCCGGCCCTATAACTACGTTACTGATGGAATAAATGAAGGTCGTGAAAATGGGGATGATAACAAACAAAACGATTCCCAACACCCAAGGCGCAACAAACATAATGCCGTAACGCCGTTTCAGGGATTCTATTCCCCTTTTTCTTCTTTTCATTTTGAAGCCTCCTTTCCGTCGAAACAGCGGAAGCTATTCGGCTCTACCGTAATATCCTTATACTGTACCGCCTTCTTCGTGCGATTGACAACCACCGTTACACCGTTGGAGAATTCGGAAACGGTTGCACCGCCTTCCAAAAGGGTATGTGAAATCAGGGATGCATTTTCAATGGATTGATAAAAATCAGCCGTGCTTTCAATGGCATCAACAACCTGCTTTTTCTGTCCTTTATAGAGGGAGAATTTATACACGCCGTTTGAAGCGGTTTCCAGTTTTTCATCATACTGATCGCAAAGGCTGAACGAAGGTGAAACGCCCATTTCCACTGCACGCAATAGGAAATCCTGCTGATTTGTCACCGTGTTTAGCGGTTCGGAATACATCGCTTTAGAACCGAAGACCAGTTGATAGAACGGAACGGTTTCATCAAAAACGAAGCTGCAGCTGTTTTGCAGGCTGACACCGTTTATTACGTCTGCGGTGACCGCCGCATAGGCGTTAGCGCCGGTTACGGATACCGTATGACCCGACTTTTTGATTTTGGAGATTATTTTTGTCATTTGTGCGGTATCGCCCTTGGAATAATACCGAGGCGACGAATAATCGGAATAAAGAATATCCCCAAAGCTGTCAAGCTGAATGCCGCCAACGGTTTTATCGGTAAACGAAATCAGTTTTTGGGCGGCGCCGTCTAACTTTTCACGCTTGATAAAGCAAGCCTTTTGTGCATCTTCATCTTGAAAACGCAGATTCAACGACAACGGATACGATATACTCTTTTGCTGGCTGGCCGTTTTTGCAACGTCAAATACAGTTGAGCTGCCGGAAGCACTGCTTCCGAATCGCATTAAATCAAAGGAAGAAAACAACGGAATATGGTTTTGCTTACAGTAATCTGCCACCTTTTGATAGCCTTTCATACCACCGAAGGCGCTTGCAAAAGCGTACCCGCCGGCAAGCTTACCGAAGGTGTTTCCGCTTTTTCCAAAGCCCTGCAAACTGACCGAACCGCCGTGGCCCGTTTCCTTTTCCAATTCCTTTATCATTTTCAAGGTAGCATCAAAATCAGTGGAAACCGTCAACGCCTCGTACGGGACGCCCATAACGAAATGCCTGGTCATATCGCCGCCGAAGAATTGCAAGCGGTAGGGCGCTTGCCGTTCTTTTTCGGCAGCATCCAAAGCAAGATATTTTTGATAACACCGTGCCATGCCCACATAGTCGGCATCTTGACCGGACAGCGGATAGAAGCCGATTTTATAAGTAAGGTCTTTATCAAAATCGGCGGCATAAATACGTTCGTCGGAATAATCGTTTCTTGCCGTTTCGGTTTCATCGTAAGACCGAACCTGAAACGTGGCGTAAACGGTGGAATGTTCATTCTTGTAATTGCCGGCATCCGCCGTGATTTTGGCGGCACCGTCACCGGATTCAATAATGGCAAACAAGGCGTTTTCACCCTGTTTTGCGCCGTATACCGGCATACGCACCGTTTCGCTGTCATGCGTGGCATCCAACAGCTTACGGCCGCTGTCCACCCCGTAAACGTCCGCCTCGTAAGATCTGGAAATGCTTGAAACGTCCTCATCCGTATAGGCTAACGCACCGCAGCCGGACGGGAAGAACAGATAGTGATCACGGTCCTTGGTATTGGGGGTTGAACATAGGTACGGAAGCACCGATACTTCAATCAGCTTTGTTTTGCCGGACTCTTCAATTTCGGCAGCCGGAATGCTAACCTCAAGTGAATCCTCTCTTAAAGTAAAATAAAGCGGTATCGTAATCTGCGCATCTTCGAAAAACAGTTGCATTTTCAAACCGTTTTCGGTCTTTTCAGCCGAAAAGAGACCCGACGAAATACATTCCGAATAAGCCTTTGCCGATTCCAAAGACCCGTCCGAAGGATTGTAATACTGAACAAGCACGGGTGATGAAGCCGAAGAGGACGACTTGCCGGATTCAAATATACTGTAGGGAGTGGTTGACCACAAAACCTGACCGGAGGATTTATCGCACAGCATCACACAGGCTTCGCTGTCCCACAAAAGCGAGTAACGGTCATTTTCGGCAACGACGCCGGTTTCCGGTACTGCAAGGTTTTCCGGAACGACGTATTTCTTCAACGAAACGGTCGATCCGCATCCGGCAAAAGAAAACAGCATGACTGCACATAAGCATACACACGCGATTCTTTTAAGCATTGCCGATTCTCCTTTCTGTTTTTTGCCGTTATCGGTAAACGGCCTCCATAAAGAGGGTTGAAATAAAGGTCCAAAGCTGATTTACCAGCATTCCGAGCATAAAGATGATAAACACGACCAAAATGATGCCGAACACGGTAAGTAACACAGCGGCTAAGAACTTGGATAACGAGTATTCGTGCATAATCATTAACCCGATGGTTGCAATAATGCCCGCCACGATCCATGCAATCAGGTGAATGGCGTTGATAAGAGTGCTTTCGGGTGAAGTGATCAAATAAGATGCCACGGTACAAACGAAATTGCTGATGATCAACGGCAATAATGCATACGAAACCGCAAGGAAAATTTCTTTCAGTTTCCCCTTACCCTCCAGCAGTACGCAAACGCCCCAGTTTGCAACAATGGCAAGTGCGGCAAAACCGACGGTTCTTAATAACTGGAACAGCGAGTTTGAGGTTGCCGCATTAAAGGTTGTATAACGGAAATTGCTGTAGTTTTCGGATACGACCGCACTGATAAGTAAGAGGAAAAGAAGGATCGACGCTATCACGACAGAGCCCTTTTTCTTTTCCTTAATGGTACGGAAGGTGTTAAAGCGATGTGCAAATTCACCGAACAGCAACCGGATCTCTTCGTTTTTGACCAGTTTTATCTGATGCTTAACGGTATAGGAAATACCGAATGCCAAAACCGCCAAAACAAGTATAACGCCTAAAAACAGCCAGAAAAAGTTTTTACGGATAAATTCCGAGCCGATTTTTTCCTTAGCCTGACCGTAGGTTACGAAATCGAAGCCCTTTTCGGCGTAATCCATGGAGTCCTGATAATTTCCTTTCCAAAAGGCGGCCTTTGCAAGTCCGCAATAGGCCATGCGGTTGCCTGCATCCAAGTTCAAGACCTGCTGCCATTCGGGTTCGGCATCGATATAATGGGAAGAAAGTGTTTTCGCTCTGGCCGACAGAAGCGACTTGCCGAATTCGGTAGGCTTGAAAACCGTAACCATGCAGGTCGATGCATCGGCAACGTAGAGCGTTTGATTCATATAGCACAAATCAACCGCTTCGCTGAAGGTACCTAAAATATCCCCGTTTCCCCTGCCGCCACCAAAGGCCGCCAGAAGAGTACAATCGGTATCATATACATAAATAATACCGTAGGTGCTGTCTAACCCGTAAATGAATCCGTTTTCATCCACCTGCACGCTTACAAAGTTTTGAGCAATGTTTTTGTTATTACGGATGCCAACGGCAATTTCACCGAAATTGAATGCGGAAGCATCAATTTTAGTACCGTCCCACTGGGTTTTATAAAGGATATTGGTGCCGCTCGGACTTAATTTGCGTAACTGTCCGGCCGAAGTACCCGAAGTGGTTCTGCCCGTGCAGGTATAAACGAAATCGGTATCGTCAATATACAAATCCAAGAACTGGTAGGGAAGCTTTTTAACCGAATATTTCCGTTTGGTATCGTTCTTTGTAAGGCGATCCCACATTCCCTTCAAAGCAGTAAGCGGCGATGCGTTGACCGTATTGGCACCGTAAAAACCGATAAATTCGTCCTGCTGATTAAAGAGCAATGCCCCGTAATACGCACCGTCACTTAAAACATAAAGCACACCTTTACTGTCCATTTCAACGGCAAACGGTGCAAAATCGAAATTCTCCGGTAAAATGGCGGAATCCGGCTTCTCGATCGTGCGGATCAGCTTTCCGTCCTGCGCAACTGCCAACACTCTGGCGTTTACGGTATCCGCAATATATATTGTTCCGTCATTTGCAACGTAAAGGCCGCCGGCTTCGCTGTAATCCACCTGTTCGCCGTCCGGATCCGAAACACTGATTTCACAAATCAGTTGTCCGTCGGCATCAATTTTTAAGACACGACTGTCCGAAGTCAAAAGATACAGATTTCCGCTTTGATCTCCGGCAAGATCGGCAATTTTTTCGAAACCTTCCTCTATGCCTAAAGAACGTGCGCTGATGGCATCTACAGCTTCGTAAATATCCGGAATGGCAACCACCGTTTTGGAGCCGTCCGAATTATCGTGATGCGTAAAGCTTGTATTCGGCAGATTGTTCGCGGCAACGGGCAGCGAACAGCCAAGCAACAGTACAAGCACAAAAATTGTTGCAATAATACGTTTTTTCACGAACAACCCTCCTTGTAAATTAAAATACGAATCAGCCCTTCATACCGGCCGAGCTCATTGTTTCCATAACGTTACTTTGTGAAATAAAGAAAATGAAAATAGGCGGAATCATCATCAAAACCGTTGCCGCCATGGCCGAACCGGCTCTTGCCATACCGCCGGCCGTAATGGATGAAAGTACGTACGGCAGCGTTTTCAGTTTTTCGCTGAAAACCGTTCCGGTCGGGGTTACTGCCCACAGGCTTTGGAACGAAAGCAACAGCAGGGTCATCCACGCCGGTTTAATGATCGGCATAATGATGGAAGTATACATTTTGAAAACGCCGGCGCCGTCGATACGTGCCGCTTCAAGCAGCGTATCCGGCACACTGGAATCCATATACTGTTTAATTAAGAAAACGCCCGTTGTGGACGGAATGGCCGGCAGAATGTAAACCCAAATGGTATCGATGATCTCCATTTTACTGAAAATCAAATACTGCGGTACCGCAAGGGTATAAGCATTATACAACAACGAAAGCTGAACGAATATGAAAATCAGTTTCTTAAAACGCAGATTGGACTTTGAAAGCACAAAGGCCGCCATGGATGCCACAAAAATGTGAAGCACCGTTGCAACCACCGTAATAAACAGTGAATTGAAAATGTATCTCGAAAGCGGAACACCCAATTTGTCAACCAAATTCGGAATTTGAACAAAGTTTTCAATGGTAGGTCGGTGAACCAAAAAACGGGGCGGGAAAACAAGCAGCTCGTCTAACGGCTTAAAGGCTGTGCAAATACAGTATATCAGCGGCAACGACGTGAATAAGCCGGCCGCGATCAATATAATAAAATACATGACGTTTCCCGCTTTTGAACGGGTATACCGTTTATACTGCGATCTTTTCTGCATCGTTTTCCCCTCCTTTTTTAAAAATAAATATCTTTATTTGCCAAGCAGATTTAAAATTTTTCCGATTACAACGCGTGTAATCAGCATCATTAAAAACAGGAAAACCGAAATTGCCGCGGCATATCCCATTTCGTACCGCACGGTACCGACGTCCAACAAGTGCGTTACAATCGTATCGACCGAGTTGTTTACACTGGGGTACCCCGCCAATGCGCTGATGGTTGCACCAATGGAGAAGGTTGCCTGAATTTGCATAACGGCACCGAACAGCAAAATATCTTTCATGCCCGGCAGCGTGATATACCATAACTCGTACCAGCGATTCGGAATACCGTCGATCGCACCGGCCTCGTACAATTCGGGATTGATATTCTGGAAACCGGCGATATCGGCCAAGAATGAAATACCCATACTCATCCAAAGCTGAATGAGCATTAAAATGGCCATATTATATGCCGGATTTTTAAACCAGCTGATTGCTTCCTGAATGAAGCCGAACGAAAGCAAAAAGCCGTTCATATAGCCGTAACTGTCCGCAGAAAAGGCAACTTCCCAAATGAACAGCGTGTTACCGATTAAGGTAGGCACGTAAAACAGGAAGGTTAAAAGCACACGGACAACGGGTGAAAA
>JAKSQF010000160.1 GCA_024404235.1 Clostridia bacterium
TTTTTTTGCTCGTTGTTGTTGTTTTGGATTTTGGTATGATTTTACCGTAGTTTTTTTTTTTTAATGATGTGGCGGACACCGAGATCTACACAAGCGAGTTTTTGACGGATCTGTTTATCAACCCCGAAAAGGGCAATTATACGCTGAAGGATGATGCTTCCGTATTTGAAAACAATAAGAAATTTAAGACGATTCCGTTTGATCAAATCGGACGGAATAAAACGGCCGAATGATTTTTACATCCGTTTTCCTGTATTAAATGCAAAAAATGCCCCGTCAAAGAAAAATCTTTGACGGGGCAAAACTCTATTATCGCTGATCAAGTGGTTGATAACTGCGGCGGGGTTGTACCGCCATATAAGCCGGACGGATGATTTTTCCGCCGTTGTTAAGTTCCTCAATGCGGTGGGCACTCCAACCGGCAATGCGCGCTACGGCAAAAAGCGGCGTGAACAATTCTCGGGGCAGTTCTAACATATCGTAGACAAAGCCGCTGTAAAAGTCGACGTTGGCGCTGACTCCCTTATACATTTTGCGCCGCTCGGCAATGATTTTCGGTGCTAATTCTTCCACAGCAGAGTATAAACGATATTCTTTATCAAGACCCTTTTCTTCAGATAATTCCTTAACGAATTTTCGGAAGAGATCGGCTCTCGGATCGGACTCGGAATACACGGCGTGTCCGATGCCGTAAACCAGTCCCGTGCGGTCAAACGCCTCCCTCTGCACGATTTTTTGCAGATAAGCGGCAATTTCTTCCCGATCATCCCAATCCTTTACGTTGGCCTTAATGTCTTCGAACATGGCACTTACTTTTATGTTTGCACCGCCGTGCTTCGGTCCTTTCAGGGAACCTAATGCCGCCGAAACGGCCGAATAGGTATCGGTGCCGGAGGAGGATACCACGTGGGTGGTAAAGGTGGAATTATTGCCCCCGCCGTGTTCGGCGTGCAGGATGAGTGCCAAATCTAAAATGCGTGCTTCCAAAGGGGTGTATTTACTGTCTATGCGCAACATATGCAACAGATTTTCCGCAGTGGAAAGCTCGGCCTTGGGCTCGTGAATAAAAAAACTTTCGGCGTTTTTCAAATAGTAGTTATATGCGGTATAACTGTATACCGAAAGCTGCGGAAAGGTGGCAATCAGCTGAATACATTGCCGCAGGACATTCGGAATAGAGGTATCGTCCGCCCTGCGATCGTAGGAATAAAGTGTCAAAACGCTTCGCGCAAGGGAGTTCATCATATTATCCGACGGCGCTTTCATAATAACGTCACGAACAAAGGAATTCGGCAGGGAACGGTAGCTGTTTAACACCGTCAAAAATTCCTGCAACTGACGTTTGTCCGGCAGATTGCCGAACAGCAGCAGATAAACGGTTTCTTCAAAGCCGAAACGCTTATCCCTCACAAAACCGTTGACCAAATCTTCAATATTATAGCCTCGGTAGTATAATTCACCGGGGCAGGGGTATTCCTTGCCGTCGATCACTTTTTTGGAAATGATTTCGGATATTTCGGTCAACCCGGTCAAAACGCCGTGACCTTCAAGGTCACGCAGTCCTCGGTTGACCTTGTGTTCAAGGTACAACTGCGGATCAATTTTACAATCAGCTTGGCATTGATCGGCAAGTCTTATGATTTCAGGGGTGATTTCGGAATAATCTCGTTTTACGGGTTGGCTCATATTCGCTCACTTCTTTCCGGGCAGGTTGCCGCTTTTATTTCTAATTAAACTATACCATATAAAAGTAATATTTGTATAAATAAAGTGTGAACTTTCTTTATCGATTTTTTGTAAAACTGTTGCGATAACGGTACTTGTGTGCTATTATGATTTTAATATTAAATATATGGCGGTGGTTTGATGAATATTTTAATAATACGACATGGGGAGCCGAACTATGCAATTGATAGTTTGACCGAAAAAGGGTGGCGTGAAGCACATTATTTGGCGGACCGTCTTTGCAAAATGAAAATTGACGAGGTTTACTGCTCGCCGCTTGGGCGTGCAAAGGATACTGCAAAGGAGTATCTTGAACGCACGGGTCGCACTGCACCGGTTTTGGATTGGTTGTGTGAATTTCGCGGTAAATTAGACGTGGATGGGGAAACCAAGCGTATTGCGTGGGATATAATGCCGAAAACATGGCGTAATCGTCCGCTTTTGCACGAAAAGGATCATTGGACGGAGGATGAACTGGTGCAGAACGGCAACATGATCGAACAGTATCAGCGTGTCGTGGACGGTTTGGATCAGTTCTTGGCGGAACACGGTTACGAGCGAGATGGGGATTGCTATAAAGTTGTTCGCCCCAATACCGATACAATCGTCTTTTTCTGCCATTTTGCAATCCAAAGTGTACTGATTTCAAGAATTTTGGGTCTTTCGCCCGTAGATACCCTGCACGATTTTTCGGCTTATCCGACTTCGATTACCACTCTTTCTACTGAGGAACGTGAAAAAGGTGTTGCTATTTTCCGTTGCAACGGTTATGGGGATATCAGCCACCTGTATGCTGTCGGTGAGGAACCTTCACCGAAGGGAAGATACCAAGAAGTATTTGAAGAGGAAAAAACGGAATGATCTATAATTCCGCTATCATCGGCGGCGGTGCGGCAGGTCTTTGTGCCGCCATCAGCTTAAAGCAGCGTGATCCGTCTGCTTCGGTCGTGATATTGGAACGCCTGCCGCGTGTCGGCAAAAAGCTGATCACCACCGGTAACGGCCGATGCAATATTACCAATCTTAATATTACACCCGAACGCTATCACGGAGAAGATCCGTCGTTTTGCCATTCGGCTTTGGAGATTTACGATCGTGTTTATGTGGAGGAATTTTTTGCCGAAATGGGGGTCGTGTTCACCTTTGACGAGGTCGGACGCGCCTACCCGTATTCGTTGCAAGCCTCCTCCGCGGTGGATGCCTTGCGTTATACCGCCGAACAAAAGGGCGTGGAAATTCGTACGGAAACAACTGTAACGGCCCTTGAAAAGCGGGGAAGCACCTTTGTTTTGCAGACCGAAACACAATCGGTCGAGGCCGATACGGTGCTGGTGGCAACCGGTCTGCTTTCGGGCGGCAATGCCGTCGGCTGTGACGGTTTGATGCTGCGTGTCCTACAACAGCACGGCTTTCGTGTCGTGCCGACGACGCCTGCCATTGTTCAGCTGAAGACCGAAACCGATGCGGTGCGACAGTTAAAGGGAATTAAGGTCAACGGGGAAGTTACACTGCTTTGTAACGGAAAACCGGTGCGCAGTGAAGCGGGCGAGATCCTGTTCTGCGATTACGGTCTTTCCGGACCGCCCATTTTGCAAATCTCCCGTGCGGTGGAGCACACGCCGGGACGGTATTCGGTGCGTTTGGACCTAATGCCGGATTATGAATCCGATCGCCTTTACAAGCTGTTGCAGTACCGTGTGAACACCCTCTATAACCGAACGGTCGGCGAGTTCTTTACGGGCCTTTTGAATAAACGAGTCGGGCAGGTCGTGATGAAAACCTGCGGGTATGCGCTGAACGGCTCGGTTGCAAATCTGCACCGGCAGGATATTCTGAAAATCGCACAGGCTGTCAAGAATTTTGAAATTCGCGTTACCGGAACGACCGGCTTTGCAAATTCGCAGGTTACGGCAGGTGGTTTGCGTACTGATGCATTTGATCCGCAAACGATGATGTCACGGGAGGTCCCGGGGCTTTTTGCTGCCGGTGAAATTTTGGACATCGACGGAGATTGCGGCGGTTTTAATCTGCAATGGGCGTGGTCAAGTGCAATGTGTGCCGCTGACGGAATCTGCATTTATTTAGGGGAATTGCAATGATTATAGTCAATCAGGTTTATCTGCCGCTTGAAAGCGATTTTTCCGATTCTGCCGCTTTGGTGGCAAGGGAACTGCGGTGTGATAAGCGAGACCTCAAAAATGTGAAATTATATCGCCGTTCGGTCGATGCACGGCATAAAAATCAGGTGCGTTGGTGTTGTTCCTTTACGCTGGAATCGGAAAAGGAAGCGGTATTTTGCCGCAAAATAAAAAATGCTCAACCTTTTACGCCGGTAAAATATAATTGGCCGAAAAGTTCGGTAAAGCCTGCTGTTCGGCCGGTGGTCGTCGGCTTTGGGCCTGCCGGAATGTTTGCGGCGCTTACGCTTGCTCGGGCAGGACTTCGCCCCATTGTTTTTGAACGTGGGCAGGATGCCGATACCCGTACTGCCGACGTAAAAGAATTCTTTGAGGGCGGTGCCTTAAAACCGGAATCGAACGTTCAGTTCGGGGAGGGCGGCGCCGGTACGTTTTCGGACGGCAAGCTCAATTCCGGCATCAAGGATCCACGTTGCCGCGCCGTTCTGGAAAGCTTTGTCCGTTTTGGTGCACCCGAAAAAATCCTTGTCGACGCCAAACCGCATATCGGTACCGACGTGTTGGTGTCGGTGGTAAAGAATTTGCGCAAAGAGATCGTTTCTCTTGGCGGCGTGGTACGCTTCGGTGCAAAGCTGGAGGAATTGCATTTTGATG
>JAKSQF010000161.1 GCA_024404235.1 Clostridia bacterium
TGCTGTGTGCGGGGCTTGCCTTTACTCCGTTGTTTCAGCATATCGGAGTCTTTGGCAAAGAGATGGCGTTGAAGAGTACTGTGGCTACGGTGGTATACGGTGCCGGGCGTGTTGCCATTCCGATCGTGCTTTTGGTTTTATCAACTGCAGCCTTAGTCGGCAACAGCTTTAATCCGTTTTTGTATTTCCGTTTTTAAGGAGGCATGGGTATGGATAATGAAAAATTGAATCAGCCGCCTGTTGCTTCGGTAAATAAAAAACAGAAAGCAACTTTTACAATGATCAATTGGATCGGAATACTGGCGTTTTTTCTTTCAATGTACTTGATTGCACTGGTTGCTTTGATGCCGTTCTTTCGCACGAAAAAGTCCGAAATTGAACATCGCAGTAAATCACAACTTCAGGCATTCCCGAAATTAACGGTATCCTCGCTTTTTTCAGGCGAATTCTTTGACGGTTTAAGCATTTGGTATTCAGATACTTTTCCTGCAAGAGATACGCTGCTTCGTTTGAATCAAACCTTCCGCAACAGCAGTTTCGGCGGGAAAACACGCTTGTACGGAACGCAGGAGAGCGAGCAGGCCGACGACATCCCCGATGCTGTCCCCGAACAGCCTGAGGAAACTGAACCGGAAGAAGTATTAAAACCGCAACCTTTTAAAGACGTTGCACCGGGAAAGGTTGAAACGGTCGGCGCTCTTTTGGTGGTGGACGATGCCGCTTATGAGTTGTATAATTTCGGTAAGGAGTGTGCCGATAAATATGCCGGCACGGTCAATCACCTTGCCGATTTGTTAGACGGCAAAGCAAAGGTTTACAGTATGCTCATCCCGACCAGCATCGACGTGATGCTGTCACCGAAGATGCTTGAAAAGTATAACGTGAATTCTTCGTATCAGCATAAGGCGATAGAATATATCTATCAATCAATCTCTTCTAAGGTGACCACGGTCGATTTGTACCCTTATTTGGAAGCACACCGCTCCGAATATCTGTATTTCAGAACAGATCACCACTGGACCGCAAACGGTGCTTTTTACGGTTATCAGGCTTTGATGAAAACGCTGGGGAAAACACCTTTTGAATTGGATCACTATACCGAGTTGAAATACGAGGGATTTCTCGGTACGTTTTACAGCGGCTCAAAAATGGATCCGCAGTTAAAAAAGCATCCCGATACGGTTTATGCGTATATGCCGCAGGATGTTCAGACCTTTGAGTCAACTTATATGGTAAACAACAAGTCCTATCATTCCGACTCTACTCCGATTATACAGGATGCTGACCGTATGTCAGCAAATAATAAATATATTGCCTTTATGGGCGGTGACCGTGTACTGGACATCATCCGTAACCCGCAGATCACAGACGGTTCGACCTGCACGGTTGTCAAGGATTCTTACAGCAACTGTTTGATTCCGTTCTTGGTTGATCATTATCAAACGATCTATGTTGTTGACCCACGAGAGTTTCCAAAAGCGGATAAACGCAAGTTGGTTGAGTTTGTTAATGAAACGGGCAGTCAGGAAGTGTTTGTAATCAATAACGTTTCCGCAACGCGTCAAAAAGGCTTTATTAACGACCTGATCAATTTGATTGAATAAAACAAAGACCTGTCGAATTTCGACAGGTCTTATTCATTTTAATATGATCGGATAAACAATCTTATTTGATTGAGAGAGCCTCTGTTAAAAGCATAATTGCTTTTTCGGGATCGGATTCAACCAACAGAAGGTCCATACATTTATCGCTCATAAAAGCTTTTTTTGCGGTCATTTTCAGCATCGCCATTAACGGATCAAAATATCCGTTGACGTTAAAAAGCAAAATCGGTTTTTTATGTTGCTCTAACTGACGCAGGCAAAGTGTTTCAAATAGTTCATCATAAGTACCGATGCCGCCCGGCGTCACGATAAAAGCATCCGAACGATCCTCCAAGAGTTTTTTGCGTTCGTGCATATCGGCGGTGTAGACCATCTCGGTGCAGTTGTCAAATAAAACACCGTCAACGTTAAAAAAGCGGGGAGCAATGCCGCAAATCGTACCGTCAAAGCGTGCAACTCCACGTGCGACAGCGCCCATCATACCGCGTGCGCCACCGCCGAAAACGATACCGTGGCCGCTTTTTGCGATTGCCTCACCTAAAGCTTCTCCGGCACGGATAAAGGACGGATCAATTTCATCAGAAGCTGAACCGTAAATACAAATATTCATTATATTCTCCTTTCGTTAAAGGGGAAGTGCTGTGCCGTTCAAAACGGCATTGACTAATTTTTCGCCGCAGTATTCAAGTTTTAGCGAAAAGAAAGGATAATCCGGTCGATCGAGCAAATCCAAAAACAAATAATCGCCTGCCCATAACGGTAGATTTTTCAATTCGCTTTTCGGCACCCAACATAGATCGCCCTCATCGCATTCGATCAACTCACCGGAAAAACGGTCGGCCGTAAAGAGGTGCATATATTCGGTTTCCCACTGATCTGAAACAAAGGTGACGATACCGCGATAACGGGCATCTTTCAAGGTTAGGCCGGTTTCTTCGAGCACCTCACGGGCATTGCATTCCTCCGGACTTTCTTTATCTTCAAATTTACCGCCGATACCGACCCATTTGTCGTGATTCAGGTCGTTTTCTTTTTTTATGCGGTGAAGCATCAGATAACATCCGTCTTTTTCAATGTGACAAAGCGTAGTGTTTTTCATTTTTGCCCCTGCTTTCCGTCTGTTAGATAAAAGACAGAATCATCGCGGTTTGCAACGTCGAAAATGTTGTTGTATTGCAGGATTTCATAGTCCTGCAATAAATCGCTGTATTCGGTCGTTTGACCCCAGCTGTAATGGTTGCCGTCGTTATCAATGTACCCGACGGAATTGATGACCGGTAAACGGTCTTTAAATGCCAACATAGCTTTGTTGTACGGTGTTAATTTCACACCGGCAATTTCCAACAGTAGTGACGACAGGTAGTTGACGCTTAACCGTTCGATTTTCTGCTCCTTAATATCATAATTTGACCAAATGATAAACGGTGTCACGTGGCGCAACTGTTCCTGTTCGGGGGATAAAAAGCTAAGACTGCTAACACCCATCACTTCTTCGATAAAATCGTTTTCAATGGTCGGTTGATGATCGCCGAACATACAGATAATGGTCGGCTCGTCAACCTTTTCAAAATAGGAGATCAATTCCTTAAAAGCATCATCACTTTGCTTGACAAGGGAAAGATATTGATTCGCTTTAGGATAATCTTTGCTGCCGGAAGTAACCTTGATGGTTTCATCAAAGTTCGGATATTGCATCATATATCCGCCGTGATTTTGCATCGTGACGTTAAAGATAAAATAGGGAACACCCTTTTGGCGGTTTTCAAAATCCTTGATGATATACTTAAAGTCGTAAGAATCGCTGACGTATTGCCGCAACAAAACCTGCTCGTCGGGATGCACCTCACGGTCATAAGCGGAAATCTCTGCCGGATCCAAACTGCATTTCTCGTACGCCTTCATATATTCGGGTGTGAACAAATCTTCCATGCTGACAAAACGGTCGAATTCCATAAAGTTGTAAACGCTGGTACGGTTCCACCCGGAGGCATAATAGGGATGGAAAGCCAAAGTGGAATAACCCTGCCGTTTTAACGTGGTGACCATAGTGCCTAACGGATTGCGTATATATAGCATATACGCATTACTTCCCGAAGGTAAAAATGCAGTAGTGTGGCCCGAGAGAAATTCCAATTCCGTATTGGAAGTGCCTGCGCCGACCACAGGTACATACAGATTGCCTCTGACGGTGTTTTTCGTCAGACTGCGAATGAACGGCATATAGTCTTCATTGGTTTCAAAATCGCCCAAAACCGATAAATCCGAAAGGGATTCATTCATAATGCAGATGATATTCGGCTTGACAGTTGTTGTACTGTTGTCGGTGCTTTCGCTGTCGTATATTCCGGAATATTTTTGCGCAGTTTGCGAAATGTAGCCGGGATCGTAATCCTTTGGCGGATCCGGGTCGCGAACATAACGTGTATTCAAAAAGAACATCAGGGTAAATCCATAATTCTTGTAGCCGCGATCTTGCTTCCAAAAGTCCGGTTTCATACCGATGTTTACAAGTAAGGAAGTGCCGAAATATGTTGCCACGAACACAACAAAAGCAATGGCCGAAACCACGCGAGTGATAATTCTGTATCGTTTTGTATGGCTGGGCATATTGATTCTGATGCTAAACGTTGTGATAATAACCATCAGCATAAGAGCAATAATTACACTGAAAGTCGGTGAAAAATCATAAGCAGCAGCAACATTTTGCGCTGTTTTGGCGGCAAAAATATCAAAGGGTAAGAAGGGATCGCCACGGAATGTCAAAACATAATTGTGCACAACGGCCAAAATAGAAATCGGCGTATTGACGACCAAAAAACTGACACGAAAGCTACCGGTAATTGCATAAAAGAAGGCGTAAAACGCTTCAGAGCTTGGCTAAAGGGAATGAAACTCCC
>JAKSQF010000162.1 GCA_024404235.1 Clostridia bacterium
GGCATCATAAACCGACTGTGCATACTGTTTAAAATAGCCGGAAGCCATTTTTACGTCGAAATCCTTATAATAATAGGTGTCCTGACCGCCACCGATATAAGAACCGCCGAGAATCTCGGCACCGCCGAATATCGAAGCGGAACGGGTGTCCCAACCGTGCGATTTGGCATATTTCAAGCCGTTTATAACGACCGACGTGCCCGATGCGCCGCAGTTGAAGAAATTGTAATAGCCTTCATAGCCGGCATAGGTACCGGAAATCAGCGAAGAAGTGCCCTTTGATCCCTGTTCCTGAATCAGTGTTGACGCCAATGCATAAGGGCTGACACCCGAACGCTTGGCCGCTTCCATAATAATATCAACATAATTATTATAAGAATCCTTGGGGTCGGAAAAGGTCTTTTCAAGGTACGTTCCCTTGACGATCAGCTTCAGCCCTTCCTTGGTTTGGGTAGAACTATCATACGACAACTGCGCAAACATATAAATATCCGAGTTGTTGAGGAAATTGCGCGGATCCATATAATAGGCGATTACCTCACGGGAAGCACCGACCCAACCGGTTGGATTTTGCGTATAGGTGCCTTTGCTCCAATCGTACCAACCGTTATCCATTGAAAAATACGATTTGCAATTATAATTGCTATCCGATTTTGAAACGCACTTATAATGATTGACGCATTCCGCCGCGACCAATTCATCAAAGGTTTTATACTTAGTATTGTTCACCGGATCGGCAATGAAAATCCAATTCGGATAGGTAGCGTGCAGGGTTTTTAATGCCGACTGATAACTCGCGGGGAAAGCCGCCAATTGTTTTTCAAATGCAAGATTGGTAGCGGGCACTTCATCCTTAACCTCGGAAACGTAAGCACCGTAAACGTAACCGGTCAAGGTGCCCGAGGTGATTTTATACCACGTCTTCCCCTTGCCCGCTTCGGCTTCGGTTCCGGTCACGGTTGAATTGATGGTAACGACCGTACCCTTTGTCAAGGAGCCCAGCACGGTAGAGGTCGTCGTATTTGCCGCCGAGCGAACACGCACCGAATCGCCGGTGATTTTTCCGTACACGGTGGCCGCCGAGGACGGTGTGACCGCCATTGACAGCAGTAATATACAAATCAAAAGAAAACTGAATACCTTGCGGATCTGTTTTCCCCTTTTCACAAACATCCCACCATTTTTTACAACTTATACATTGTACATTATACTTCTTTTTGGTCATTCTGTCAATCTTAAATCAACAAAAATACCCGTGACCTCCATTTGGAAATCACGGGCATTTTATCCTATTAAATTATTCGGAAAGATCTTCAACGATCAGTTCGCGAACGCCGTTGGCATCCACCTTCGGCTCGGGTTTCTTTTCCCCGTCACGAACGGCAAAGAACTTTTCGGCCACCTGCGGGAACAAAGCATAGCTGAGCACGTCTTCTTCGCACTTGCCCATGCCCTTTTCCTTCATTTCGGCGGTGTATTTTTCAAGCTCCGGTTCCAGCAAATCGGCCGGGCGGCAGGTAATGACCTCGGCATCGCCGATGCACTTTTTACGGACTTCCTCGTTGACCTCGGCCGGCAGTTTGCCGTATTCGCCACGCAGAACGGCTTTGGATTCCTTCGGAACCATCTTATAGCGCTCGCCTGCGATGACGTTCATAACAGCCTGCGTACCGACGATCTGGCTGGTCGGTGTGACCAGCGGCGGATAACCGAAATCCTTACGGACGCGCGGCACTTCGGCCAACACGTCGTAGTACTTATCTTCCTTACCGGCCTGCTTCAACTGATTGATCATGTTGGAAAGCATACCGCCGGGGACTTGATAAATCAAGGTTTTGGCGTCAACGTTCAGCACCTTCGGATCCAAAATGCCTTCGGCCTTCATGCGGTCGGCAACGGCACGGAAATCCTTGGCAACGTCGGTCAAATCGGTCAGCTCGATGCCGGTATCACGCTCGGTACCCTTTAAGGTGGCAACCAAGGCTTCGGTAGACGGGTTGGACGTACCGTTTGCGAACGGCGACAGTGCGCAGTCGACGATATCAACACCTGCCTGGGCGGCCATCAAATAGGTCATATCACCGGTACCGGTGGTATTGTGGGTGTGCAGATGAATCGGCACGCTGACGTTTTCTTTCAGCTTTTTCACGAGCGAATAAGCATCGTACGGCAAAAGCAGGTTTGCCATATCCTTGATACAAATGACGTCGGCGCCCATATTTTCAAGGGTCTTTGCAAGATTTACAAAGTATTCCTCGTTATGAACGGGGCTGACGGTGTAGCTCATAGCGGCTTCACAGATACCGCCGTACTGTTTGCAGGATTTAACGGCCTGCTCTAAGTTGCGGGGATCGTTCAAAGCGTCGAAAATACGGATAACGTCGATACCGTTTTCGATGGACTTTTTAACGAAAGCATCTACCACGTCATCGGCATAATGCTTGTAGCCCAAAATGTTTTGGCCACGGAAAAGCATCTGCAATTTGGTGTTGGGCATATGCTTTTTAATGGTGCGCAGACGCTCCCACGGATCTTCGTTGAGGAAGCGCATGCAGGAATCGAACGTAGCGCCGCCCCAGCATTCGACCGACCAATAGCCGACCTTATCCAAACGCTCGAGCATCGGCAGCATATCTTCGATACGCATACGGGTGGCGGCCTGAGATTGGTGGGCGTCACGCAAAATAGTATCGGTAATAAATAACGGTTTTTGCATAATCACATTCTCCTTTAAGGATTAGCCGAACAGCGAGATCAGTACGCCGGCGGCAATGGCCGAGCCGATAACACCGGCAACGTTCGGGCCCATAGCGTGCATGAGCAGGAAGTTGGACGGGTTTTCCTTCTGACCGACCGACTGGCTGACACGGGCCGCCATCGGAACAGCCGAAACACCGGCAGAGCCGATCAGCGGGTTGACCTTGTTCTTGGTAAACAGGTTCATAAACTTAGCAAGCAGAACACCACCGGCAGAGCCAAGACCGAAAGCGATAACACCCATGCACATAATTGCGAGTGTTCTTCCGTTCAAGAATGCTTCGGCAGTTGCGGTAGCACCGACAGAAATGCCGAGGAAGATGGTAACAATGTTCATCAACTCGTTCTGAGCGGTCTTGCAGAGACGGTCGCAAACGCCGGATTCTTTCCACAGGTTACCGAGCATCAGGCAGCCGATCAACGGAGTAGCTGACGGTACCAGCAAGGAAACGACGATGGTAACGGCGATCGGGAAAATGATTTTTTCGGTTTTAGAAACCTTGCGCAGCGGCTTCATAATGATGTTGCGTTCCTTTTTGGTGGTCAGCAGCTTCATAATAGGCGGCTGAATGACCGGAACGAGCGCCATATACGAATAGGCCGCAACGGCGATCGGGCCGAGCAGATCCGGATAAAGTCTTGAAGTGGTGTAGATCGCGGTCGGGCCGTCTGCACCGCCGATGATACCGATAGAAGCGGCGGCTTCCTGCGGGAACATGGACGGGAAGAATTTAACACAGCTGATAAAGGTTGCAAAGATACCGATTTGTGCCGCAGCACCCAGCAACAGCGACTTCGGGTTGGCAATCAGCGGTTCAAAGTCGGTCATAGCACCGATGCCGACGAAGATCAGGCAGGGGTACAGGCAGGTTTTAACGCCGATGTAAAGGATATCAAGCAGACCGCCGTTCGACATAATAGTACCGAAGCTGTGGTAGGCAGGATTGTTATGATCCATAAAAGCGGCCCACAGGTCGGTGTGATACATAGCATCGTTGGGGGTAAAAGCCGTTAAGTTTGTCAACAGCATACCGAAAGCAATACCGACCAGCAACAGCGGTTCAAACTGCTTTTTAATGCCGAGCCATAACAGCAACAGCGAAATGGCAATCATTACGAGCGAACCCCAGTTCTGCCCGATGCTGCCAAACAGTTGCCAAAAGCCGGTGGTTTTGGCAAAACTAATTACTTCACTCATTTCTATTCTCCTTTGCGCATTAACCGATTACGCAAAGAACAGCGCCGGTTTCAACAGCAGCACCCTTGGCAACTTCAACTGCCTTGACGGTGCCGTCGCAGGGACTGGAAATTGCGTTTTCCATCTTCATAGCTTCCAAAATCATCAGGACGTCGCCCTTCTTAACAGCGTCGCCGACCTTGACGTTTACGCCGAGGATGTTACCGGGCATCGGGCTGTTGACGGTTTCACCGCCGGCAGGAGCGGCAGCCTTCGGTGCGGCAGGAGCGGCGGCAGCAGCCGGAGCAGCCTTGACATCGGCAGCGTCGATGGTTTCGATTTCTACTTCATAAGCGGTACCGTTGACCGTTACTTTATACTTTTTCATAATTATTACCCTCTTTTTCAAATTTTCTTAAAAGACAAAATACGGATGGCGGAAACATCGGTTCCCAGTTCTTCTGCCAAGGCGGCAGAAACGGCGGCGATGACTTCACCGCGGTTTTCAATTTTTACAGCAGGCTTCGGTTCAGCCACCGCCGGTTGTT
>JAKSQF010000163.1 GCA_024404235.1 Clostridia bacterium
CGATCGCCGGCGTGGATCCTGCGACAAGAGATTATATTTTGCGGACGATCCTTAACAACTATAACGAAGATGCTTCTATTTTGATTTCTACGCACCTGATTGCTGATGTAGAGCAGATTTTAAGTGATGTCATTATGATCAATCAGGGGAATATCGTTTTGTCACAATCGGTTGATTCGATCCGTGAACAGTACGGCGAGAGTGTTGATGAATATTTCAGGGAGGCATTCAGATGTTAAAAAAACTTTATAAACACGAATTTCATTCCTTGTTCCGGCTGATGCTGCCGATTTATGCGGGGCTGCTGGTTATGGCGGGACTTACCCGTTTGTTGCAGTTACTTCCGAGCAATTTAATTGTCGATTTTCTGAAAGGCAGTACCGTGGTGCTGTACGTTTTGGCGATTCTCGGTATGTATATGCTGACGATGATTATTGTCGTTACGAGGTTTTACAAAAATCTTCTTTCCAAAGAGGGATACTTAACCTTTTCTTTGCCGGTGCGGGCGGCTGACCACCTGAACTGCAAGCTTGTTTGCAGTATCATTGTTTTGTGGTTGACGGTCGTTATGATGTGCGTGTCACTCATTGTTGTTTTTCTTGCTACAAACGGATTGGCAGATTTCTTTGACGGCGTGCGTTATTTCTTCGAGTATATGGCGCATCATTTCAACGCTTTGCAACTTGTGGTCATGGCGGTCGAATTCTTTTTGGCGGTGCTGGCTGCTACAGCCTACGGCATTTTAATGTTCTACGGCTCCATGTGCATCGGTCAGCTGTTTAAAAAGCGTATTGCTTCGGCTGTTTTGTTCGGTTTTATCATTTATTCAACTATTCAGACTTTCAGTGTTGTTATGCTGTCGATTTTGGTAGAACTCGGCTTGGATGATTGGCTCGCTCAAATCAATTTTACACCGTTTGGCGCTGTTTGCAGTATTCTTGGTGTGGTTATCGTTTGGGAAGGTTTGCTGGCGGGCATTCTTTACGGTTTCAGCCGGTATCTGTTGAGTAAAAAACTCAATCTGCAATAAGGGAGGAAAAGTAATGAAACGCTTAATTAAAACAGCACTTGCCACTATCTTGATCGTGGCGATTTGTATGAGCTTTGCCTCCTGTAACTTTGTACTTGAAATGTTCAGCGGGTCTTGCGTCGGCGTCGACCGTGGACCGAACGAAATTGCCGATTCTGTGTGGCGTACCGACGACGGCCGTTTGACAATCTACGGTACGGGGAATAAAGAAAGTGCTACCGCATTATATACCCATAACGGCAAAACGGGTGTATATTATATTACTTTTGATAATATGGGCGAAGCGTACGTATACAGTAACACTGAGATCCAAAACGTGCGGGATCCCGATACGTGCTTTGATTTGTGGGAAGTTGACTACATCAATTACGATTATCATAACTACCTTGAAATTCAGCCGACCAACAACTTATTGTTCTTTAAAGAATTTAATACGCTTTTTGCCGATGAAAAGCCGGTAAAACTGCGCCGAGTGAAAGGGGAAACAATTCCCGAAAATCAGTTGATCGAGCAGGGCGAAAACTATCGTATTTTCAAAAACGGCGACATGTACGGAGTTAAAATCATCAATAATAAAGGAAAAGTTGTCATATCAGAGCTTTCTGTCGAACAGCCAAAGGTCAGCAGAAAAGCAGAAAATATGGTAGAAATTCACACAGTACAACAGGGTACGAAAACGTTGCGATTTTTTGATCTTTTAACCGGAGAAGTTTCGCGCACCTATGATGATGAGGTTGCACTTTACTCGGTTGCAGACGACTTGATTGCTTACTGTTTTGATGACGGTGAAGACCTAAGAAGCGTTGCAATCGATGAATTGTTCAGCTACGGTTGTGATATCCAACCGCTGGATTTCCTTGACAAGAAAGACGTGATTACGGATATTCAGCTTGTACCGAAGGATAAAACCGTCATCGTTTCCTACCAAACTTCCGATAAGACCGAAATTCAAAAGAAATCAGTGAAATACGATTTTATTTCACCCGAAACTTATGAAACGGAGGAAGAATTGTTTTAATCGGGAACTTTGATATGTGAGGAAACATAATGCAAAAACTTGTATGTTTTATCTTGGTTTTAGTTGCGGTTTTTTCGCTGGCCGAATGCAACGAAGAGGGTGATGCCGACAATTTATTCGGCTTTTCGCGGGAAGATTTTACCGTAGTGGAAGAGGAAGACACCCACGGCGGTTTTCTCGGTGACGGCGATACTTACGTGATTTTGGATTGCTCAAATAATCCCGAAGCCGCTTTGAAGATCGTTAAAAACTGGAAACCGCTTCCACTGTCGGAAAATCTGCAGTGTTTTCTATATGGCGGCGAAAAAGATGGCGTGAATTATGATGGTTGTGCCGAACAGGCGCATTTTCCTGAAATCAAAAACGGATATTACCGCTTCAAAGATCGTTCCAGCGAGGTCATAAAGGATCGTGCAGATGATTCGGATTTCTTAAAAAGATACTCGATCAATATGTCGGTTGCGATATACGATACCGATACAAATATGCTGTACTTTTACGCACAAGACACTTAAGTTGTGCTACTTTTCAAAAACGAGCAGGTAGATTGCCTGCTCGTTTTTGCGATTAAAATATTGCAAAAGATGAAAAAAATGCTATAATAAAGATAATTAAACCGAAAGGGAAGAAACAGATGTCTTTACCGCTGTTATATATCATTGTGCCGTGCTATAACGAAGAAGAAGTTTTGCCGATTACCGCACCGCTGTTTCATACACAAATACTGCTGTTGATTAACAAGGGGAAGATTGCGCCGGATAGTCGCATTTTGTTTGTAGATGACGGCTCGACCGATCGGACTTGGAAGATTATCGGTGAGCTTTCCGAAATTGACGATGCTTACTGCGGCATTCGGCAAAGTCGAAATCGGGGGCATCAAAACGCTTTGGTTGCCGGTTTGATGGAGGCCAAGGACCGCTGTGATATCACCATTACTGTTGATTGTGACGGGCAGGATGATATCACCGCAATAGAACGGATGGTAGACGCGTACCTTGATGGCGCGGATATCGTATACGGTGTGCGCAATGACCGTAAAAGTGACAGCTTTGCAAAACGTCATTCGGCACAAAGTTTTTACCGTTGGATGAAACGCTTGGGCGGCGAGGTCGTTTATAATCACGCTGATTATCGCTTGGTCGACCGCCGCGCGTTGGATGCTTTTGCCGATTTCGGCGAAGTACATCTTTTCTTGCGTGGAATGTTTCCGTTAGTCGGTTTCAAAAGCACCACGGTGGAATATACTCGCACCGAGCGTGTGGCCGGAAAATCGAAATACCCTTTCCGCAAATCGTTGGGCTTGGCATTGGACGGTATTACCGGTCTTTCGGTAAAGCCGCTACGTATTATAATGTTTTTGGGTGTGCTTGTATCACTGCTCAGTGTGGTCGGAATCATCTGGACGATCATTGCACATTTTATCGGTCACACCGTGCCGGGTTGGTCTTCACTGACCTGTATTCTTTGTTTTGTTTCGGGGGTTCAATTGCTTTGCCTTGGCGTGATCGGGGAGTACGTCGGTAAGATTTTTACCGAAGTCAAACACCGCCCGCGCTACATTATTTCGGAGCGTACCGAAAACTTTAATAAATAAATGCGTATAAAAAAATACGACTCTGCTTTTCGCAGAGTCGTATTTTTTTATCTCTTACAGAATAAACTTGTCGTGAACGACCTGAACGGCAAGGTCGGCATAGCGGCTATCGATCAGTACCGAAACCTTGATTTCGCTGGTGGAAATCATCTGAATGTTTACGCCTGCATCATATAGTGCTTCAAACATCTTGGAAGCAACACCGGGGTGGCTTTCCATACATGCACCGACAATGGAAATCTTAGCGCAATCGTTGTCCGCAACAACGTCTTTGAAGTTCAAAACATCATTGATCGAGCGGATCGCTTCAACAGCCTGATCGCCCTGATCCTGCGGTACGGTGAAGGTGATGTCCTTAGTGCCGTCACGGCCAACCGATTGCAGAATGATATCAACGTTGATTTTATACTGTGCCAACTTGTTGAAAAGCTTGAAAGCAATACCGGGAGTGTCCTCCAAACCGATGACCGAAATGCGGGTAACGTTGGTGTCCTTTGCAACACCGCGAATCAAAGTTTTTTCCATTTTAACCTTCTCCTTTACAATCGTACCGGGTTTGTCTTCCATACTTGAAAGCACTTCCAGTTCTACGTTATATTTCTGTGCCATTTCAACCGAGCGGTTATTGAGCACCTGTGCACCTAAAGTGGCAAGCTCCAGCATTTCACCGTAGGCGATTTCATCCATTTTCTGTGCGGTTTTTACCTTGCGGGGATCGGCGGTGTATACGCCGTCAACGTCGGTGTAGATCTGGCAGCGGTCAGCTTTCAACGCTGCGGCAAAAGCAACGCCACTGGTGTCCGAACCGCACCGACCCAAGGTGG
>JAKSQF010000164.1 GCA_024404235.1 Clostridia bacterium
GGGCCGGTAATGATCGCACAGCGGTTATCGTTTTGATCCAAAAACGTGTTATTAGCCACAAACGGGGTGTTGATCATCTGCTCGACCACGGGATGACGTCCGCCCTTGATATTCAGCACACCGCTGTTATTAACAAGCGGACGGCAGTAGTTGTTTTGCACCGCCGTTTCCGACAAAGAGCAAAGCACGTCCAATCGGGCAATGGCCGAAGCGGTTTTTTGGAAGCGCAACAGTTCGGCGGCGGCCGCCTTGCGCACCTCGTCAAACAGTTCGTATTCCATCTGCACCGAACGGTCTTTGGCAGACAGCACACGGGTTTCGATTTTCTTCAGTTCATCGGTGATAAAACGTTCGGCATTCGTGAGGGTCTGCTTGCGGATATAATCCGGCGGAACCTTATCCTTAAAGGAGTTGCTGACCTCGATATAATAGCCGAAGACCTTATTGTAGCTGACCTTTAAGTTGCGGATGCCGGTGCGTTCACGCTCACGGGTTTCAATTTCGGTCAGGAAATCGGTGCCGCTTTCCATATCTGAACGGGCAAGATCCAACTCGGCATTATAGCCGCGCTTGATCATCCCGCCTTCACGCACGCTGATGGGTGCATCCTCGGAAATGGCGCGGTCAATAAGATCCACGACCGATTCCAGCGGGTCAATATCTTCACAAATGCCCTTTAACATCCGCCAGTTGGCGGTTGCCAATGCCGCTTTGATCAGCGGGAATTTATGTGCCGTGACCGAAAGCGCCAGCAGATCCCTCGCCCCCGCCGTGCCGTATGCGATACGGGCCATCAGGCGTTCTACGTCACGCACACCGCTTAAATACTCGGTCAGTTCGCCGCGCAGCATGGTGTCGCACAATTCTTCGACCGCATTCTGACGCAGGGAAATTTCGCTGACCGAAAGCAACGGTTTTTCGATCCAACTGCGCATCAGGCGTTTGCCCATGGCGGTTTTGGTTTTATCGAGCACCCACAAAAGCGAGCCTTTTTTGGCCTTGGAGCGCATCGTAGCGCAAAGCTCCAGATTGCGGATAGCAGTCATATCCAGCCGCATATACTGGGTTTCGGTATAGTATTCGATTTTTTGGGCGGAGATACCGCCGTTGATACCGAGTTCAAACAAATACTGCAATGCCGCACCGACGACACCGACGGCGATACTGCCCGATTGCAGACCGATATTTTCGGTGCTGACGATTTGGAAGTAGCGTTGCAGAAGTTCTTCGGAAGCGGTCGGCTCAAACTGGGTTTTCGGACGAACGGTCAGCGCACCCTCAAAGTTTTGCTTGACGTACTGCGCCAACGCAGGACGGGTCGCAAAATCGTCATCGGTAAGCAGTTCGCTCGGTGAAAAGCGCATCAGTTCGTTGACGATACGGCGATCCCGATCGTCCCCTGCAATTTCGGTCACCGAGCAGGCACCGGTCGAAGCATCGACGAAGCAAAGCCCCGCCGTTTCCCCAAAAAATCCGATGGCGGCAAGGTAGTTGTTGCGGGTTTCATCCAGCACGGTATCTTCAATGACCGTTCCGGGCGTCACAATACGAATGACCTCCCGCTTGACAAGACCTTTTGCCTTGGCGGGGTCCTCGGTCTGTTCGCAGATCGCGACCTTGTACCCTTTTCCGATCAGGCGGGCAATATATCCCTCACAGCTGTGGAACGGCACACCGCACATCGGGGCGCGCTCCTCCTGACCGCATTCCTTTCCGGTCAGCACTAAATCGAGTTCCTCCGAAGCCGTTTTGGCATCGTCGAAGAACATCTCGTAAAAGTCGCCGACACGGTAGAACAAAATGCAGTCCTCGTGCTGGTTTTTAATTTCAAAATACTGCCGCATCATCGGGGACAGTTCAGCCATTTTCTTTCACTTCCGGTTCGTAAAAATCAGATTAGTGGCAACCGCCGCAGCTTTCACAGCTGCCGGTGCAGGCGGCGTGTTCCGGTTCGACCGTAGCGGGGTCGGCACCGTCACAGCACTGCATAATGACGCTGTTGACGTCGTTGAGCATATGGTCAAGCTCAGCCTTGGCGTTGTTGTATTCAACCATGCTGTCGCCCGACATGATCTGCGAATAGAGTTCACGCAGTTTTTCGTTGTTTTCACGGATCTTTTCGTCGTCGTGATTTTCTTCACTCATCAGGCGATCCAGTTCCATACGAATGAGGTTGAACTCGCCGATGGCCTTTTGCAGGTTTTCGTCGTTGTCGTTGGCAAGTCTTGCCTTGGCGTAACGGATAAAGCGCTCATCCTCCTGAATGGCGGCGCCGAGTTGTCTTGCAGCTTCTAAAATAGTCATTGTAAAAATTCCTTTCATTTTGAAATATATTCACCCCGTAAAATACCGTCGTATGACGTGATTTTTACGGTGCATAACTGATTAAGCAACGATTCATCCGCCGCGAATTCGACCGAGAGGTTGCCGTCGGTATGACCGACCAAAAAACCGGATGTGTCGGCACATCCCTCTACCAAAACCCGTTGTGTACTGCCGACTGCGGCCTGCAACGTTTTTGAGGTGACAGCCTCTTGTGTTTTGAGCAGTTCATTAAACCACTTGCCCTTTTCCGCACGGGAAACGGGGTCGTCCATTCGGGCGGCCGGTGTACCCTCGCGCGGCGAGTAGATAAAGGTGAACAGCGAGGTAAACTCAACAGACCGAACAAGGGAAAGCGTTTCACAGAAGTCTTCGTAAGTTTCCCCCGGGAAGCCGACGATAATATCGCTGGTGATGGCCAACTGCGGCATCCGTTCACGGGCTTCTTTGATCAAATTCAGATAACCGGCACGGTCGTAATGGCGGTTCATCTGCTTCAAAATACGGTCACTGCCGCTTTGGAACGGCAGGTGCAGGTGTTTGGCGACCTTTTCGCAATCCCGCATGGCATCCAACACTTCGGTGGTGCAATCCTTAGGGTGCGAGGTCATAAAACGAATGCGGAAATCCCCTTCAATGGCATTGATCTGCCGCAGAAGTTTTGCAAAATTGACGCCGTGGGCCTCGCCTTTTCCGTAAGAGTTGACGTTTTGCCCAAGCAACATGATTTCTTTATAACCGGCGGCTATCATTTCCCGTGCTTCCTGCAAAACGGCTTCCGGCTCGCGAGAGCGTTCTCTGCCGCGGACGTACGGCACGATGCAGTAGGTACAGAAATTGTTACAGCCGTTCATAATGGGCAGCCAACCTTTTACTTCACCGTCACGGCGAACGGGTACGTCTTCAACGATGGAATCGTTCGGCAGGGACGTTTCGTACACGTGTTCGCCCTGCAGTACACGGTAGATCATTTCGGGCAGACGGTGCTGTACCTGCGTGCCGAACACCATATCCACGTAACGGAAGCTTTTTTTGAAGCGGTCGACCACGATTTGTTGCTGTGCCATACAACCGCAAACGCCGATGATCAAATTCGGGTTGCGGCGTTTCAGGTGCTTGAGCGCGCCCACGTTTCCGTAAACACGGTCTTCGGCATGGCCGCGCACCGCACAGGTGTTCGATAAAATCAAATCGGCTTCATCGGTCTGCTCGGTCATTTCGTAACCGCAAAGACACAGCATTCCCTTCAATCGTTCGGAATCGCTGACGTTTTGCTGACATCCGTAGGTGACCACGCAGGCTTTCGGCCGATGATCGAGCTTGTCCTTAAGCAGTTGGTTGACCCGTTCGGCAAAGGCTACCTGCTCGGTCGGGTAACTGCTGTTTTGTAAGATTTCCAAGGCATAATCTCCCTAATATAATAAATCAATTTATTATACTATATTTTATTATTATATGCAAGTACAAAGCAGGCGAAAAAACAAAAAAATACGGCGAGAGTATTTTCTCGCCGTAAAGTTTTAACAATTGTTCTTTTGCACCGCACAATGCGGCAGTGAATCGGAAGAAACCAAAATCGTTTCGGGGCCGATGATCTCGATATTTCGCCACGGAATGACGATATCGGCTTCGTGACCCAAAAGCCCGAAAACACGGGGTTTTCCGTAGATGACAAGTGCGGTCAGCTCGCCCGTTTCGGTATTGAGTTCAATATCCGAAACAAATCCCAGCACGCTGCCGTCCTTGGTACAGACGACCTGCCGATTACGCAGTTCATCAATTCTGCAACTCATATTACCACCTCGGTAATATGTATGCAAAGCGGAAGAGAAAAATCAATCGGTTTCGTCCTCTTCTTCCTCTTCGTCCTCACCCTCGTCTTCGTCCTCTTCATCGTCTTCTTCGTCGTAGACGCCAAGGCTTTTACGAAGTTCGATATCATCGTCCGGATGCTTTTCATAATACGGGTCGATGATATATTTGCGGATTGCCGGGAAGGTGAAATACTGAATCATCAGATAACGAAATGCCGGAAAACAGCAGATAAAGGCAATGAATATCAAGGCGCTTAAGAAAATGGTGAATTTATTGCTGA
>JAKSQF010000165.1 GCA_024404235.1 Clostridia bacterium
TTGCCGCCGGTAATAACGGTTCGTTTACGCTTTATGAAGACGACGGCGAAACCATGAATTATCAAAAAGAAGATTTTTGCACGTCGGAATTCAACCTCGCTTGGGGTGAAAACCGTGCCGTATTCACGAAACTCAAGTCGGCAGGGAATTTGGCCTATATTCCGAACAACCGAACGTATACGCTGGTGTTTAAGGGATTTTCGGCAAAATGTGCATTTTTCCTGAACGGCGAAAGTATCCTTGCTTGCTATAACGAAAAAACGCACGAATACGAGGTTTCGGTGCCGAACGTAACGGGTGCCGACGGCTTTGAAGTAACCGTGGAATCAGATCAAGGTTTGATTTACGAAAATCTTGCAAGCACCGACAAAATTCTTGATATTATTACAAAAGCCCAAACCGATTTGGCAAAAAAGGATCGCCTTTATCAGTCGGTTACGGCAATATTACAGAAAACCAAAACCGACTTTTCGGAATTGGTTTCTGATGAAACAGACCAAACGCCGCAGGCCGTTATCGAACAGTTGAAACTGTTGGGGTATAAAGAATAAACGGTCCGAGTATCGGTAAAAAGCAGGTACAAATTATGAAGAAAAACTACGAAAAACAAATCGACAGCCTGTTGGCAAAAATGTCGCTGCAGGAAAAAATCGGGCAATTAAACCAACCCGAAACCCCAACGGCAGACAATGAAGAAGCCTTTATGGATTTGGTTCGAAAAGGCCTTGTCGGTTCGGTGTTGATGTCGGTCGGTGCTACCGCCGGAAATGACCCTCAGGGGAGCATCAGCGTCGATTTTTATAACCGCATTCAAAAGACGGCAATCGAAGAAAGTCCGAACGGCATTCCCGTTCTTTTCGGGCGTGACGTTATTCACGGACACAAAACCGTTTTCCCCATTCCGCTTGCAATGACGGCATCGTTCAACGAAGAACTGATCGAACAAAGCTATCGCGATATTGCGCAAGAAGCCTCCAACGAAAGCGTTCATTGGACTTTTACACCGATGTTGGATCTTTGTCACGATCCCCGCTGGGGCCGCATTATTGAAGGTACGGGCGAAGACCCCTACCTCGGTTCTGTCGTGGCCAAGGCGGTCGTAAAGGGGTTGCAGGGCGAAAACGTCGGGGAATCTGACCGCATTCTTGCCTGCGCAAAGCATTATATCGGCTACGGCGCTTCCGAAGGCGGCCGTGATTATCACCGCACCGAGATTTCGGATTATACGCTGTTTAATTACTATCTGCCGGCCTTTAAGGGCGCAATAGATGCCGGTGCTTTGACCGTGATGTCGGCGTTTAACGATATCAGCGGTCAGCCGATCACCTCCAGCCGCCGTTATTTGACCGAAATTTTGCGTGATAAGTTAGGCTTTCAGGGTCTTGTGGTGGCGGATTACGATGCTGTATGCCAGTTAGAGCGGCAGGGGGTTGCCGAAAGCGAAGCAGATTGCGCAAGTATGGCGCTGAATGCCGGCATTGATTTGGATATGCACGATTTTTGCTATCTGAACGAATTAGAAAGCCTTGTGGAAAACGGCAAAGTTTCCATGGAAACGATCGATACCGCCGTAAAACGGGTATTGTCGGTCAAGTTTGAAGCCGGACTGTTTGACACACCCTACTGTGTGCCGAAAGATTACGATAAGGCACAGCACCGCCTCCATTCACGGGAAATGGCGGCAGAATCAATGGTGCTGCTGAAGAACGAAAATCACCTTTTGCCGCTGCAAAAATCTGCCGATATTGCGTTGGTCGGTCCGTTTGCGACCGAACGTCGCACCTTGCTTGGCAGTTGGATGTTGGACGGAAAAGAGCGTGAAACACCGAATCTTTTGGAAACGTTGCGCGGCAGAACGTCGGGCACCGTAGAATCTTCCAACGGTACGGATTTATCGTTGGATCGCTCTCTTCGTTGGATGACTCATGCCGACGTTATCGTTTTGGCATTGGGTGAAAAGTGGACCGATACCGGCGAATCTCGCGCCGTTTCGACCGCATCTATTCCGAACAGCCAAATTGAACTGATTCGCCGTGCAAAGGCTACCGGCAAAAAGATTGTCGGCGTTCTTTTCTGTGGGCGTCCGGTCGTGATAGAGGAAATTGCCGATTTGTGCGATGCGCTTATTTACGCATGGCATTCGGGCAGTGAAGCGGCCAATGCCGTTTGCGATCTGCTGTTCGGCGACAGCGTTCCTTCCGGCCGTTTGCCCGTGACTCTGTTGCGCAGTTCAAACCATATTCCGCTGTATTATAACGTCACCTCAAGCGGACGTCCGGTAAACTGCTATTATGGGGAAAATCCGGGCGAATGCTACGTGGACAGTCTGCCTACGCCGTATTATCCGTTTGGTTACGGTCTTTCTTATACCGAATTTGCATATGGGGATATTTGTTGCAATACACCGCAACTTCGCCTTGAAGACTTGAAGAATGGCCAAAAATTCCGCTTTGAAATCGATCTGCACAACGTCGGAGATTTCGATGCTAAGGAAACGGTGCAACTCTACATTCACGACCGTGCGGCTTCTATGATGCGCCCATTGCGTGAATTAAAGGCTTTCCAAAAGGTATTTGTCAAACGTGGCGAAACCTGTCGGGTCGTCCTTGAACTCGGATTTGAAGACCTCGGCTTCTATCTGCCAAGCGGCGAATACACGGTGGAAGCGGGTAAATTCGATATTTACATCGGTGAAAACTGCTTAACTCCGCGGAAAACGGAGATATCCGTTTTATAAATTCTTTTTCGGGAGGTTCGGTTTATGGATGAACTTTTTACTGCCATGCTTGCCTGTATGACGGCAGAAGAAAAAGACACGTTAAAAAGCATCTTCGAGCCTACCGTCGTTACGGTTCCTCCCGGAGATGCCGGCCGAAATATGTGCGTTACGCCGGACGGTGAAATTCGAGTATACGGCAGGGAGGAAGAACTCAATCAGTGGGGCGCCAGAGGCGGCAAAGCTATATATTACGCTTCGACAAACTGCGGTCTTTCCTGGCAAAAACACAGCGTCAAAAAGGAAGCCGCTATCGGTTGTGCCGGAAGAAATCCCAATACCGGACGGTATATTTCCGTTTATCCGAACGAGTTTCGGTGCGAATGGAAAAATCCCGCTTCGGGCGAGGGAACGTGGGCAATTCTCAACGACGAAGGATTTGACAGTGCCGATAATCGGTACGTTCGCATTTCCGAAAAAAATGTTCATTGCCTGAAAACGCCGAAATACTACGAAAGTATGGATCGGTGGTTTATCCTCGGTGAGGTCAAGGACGAGCAAAAAATAAAGCGTATCGTTGTTTCCTTTTCGGACGATGACGGCGAGCATTGGACGACAAATATTTTGGAAAAAACGGCACCTGCGTTTGTGCAGTTGCCGCCGCACAAAGGGGTGCGGTGGCAGGAATATTCCTGCGAGCCGACCATGGTCGAACGCTCGGACGGAAGTTTGCTGATGTATGTCAGAACGTCACAGGACTATCACTACGAATACGTTTCGAAAGATCATGGCGAAACGTGGTCTGACCCTAAACCGACCGCATTTCACGGAACAATCACCATGCCCATTTTGCATAAACTGCGTGACGGACGAATTCTGCTGTTTTGGTGCAACACACAGCCCATGCCCGAAATCGACCATACGGCACAGATTCCGAAGTTAAGTGCGGACGAAATTGCCGGTGTATGGGAGGACGCTTTCACCAACCGTGACGTGAATCACTTGGCTATATCCGAAGACGACGGTAAAACGTGGCGCGGTTTTCGGGAACTGTTTTTGAATGAAAACCGTTGGCGTGCCGACTTCAGACGAATGGGCGGCGGCTCTAATGGGGATAAAAGCGTGCATCAGGCCGAAATTTTGGAACTGCCGTTCAATAAAATTATGGTGCATTTCGGCCAACACCGTGCCTGCCGCAAGGTAGTAATTCTCGACGTTGACTGGCTTTATGAAACCTGCAGAAAAGAGGATTTTTTGCTGGGTCTTACCAATTTGACCACGCATATGTATTTAAAAAGCGTCTTGGGCTCCGGCAAGGGGCGCAGGGGACACTGTGCCTACAATCGCACGGACGGTGCCATTTTATTGCCTTGCGCCGAGCAGGGTTATGAAGAGGTGCTTTCAATCGGCCGCGTTGAAGACGAGCGCTTGGTCTATAAAAAGCAGGGCGCCGTTTGGAATTTTCCGGCTTCGAAGACGGGCACGGTTGAGCTTGAACTGCAGGTTCAAAAATCGGGCGTCAAGCTTTCACTGTGCGACCATTGGTGCAACGCTTTCGACGAAACGGTGGGTGAGCAGGCCTTTGTTTCTTTCGACGTCTGCCAAACCGACGGTTGGGAAAAGCTGTCCCTTCGTTACGACACGGTCGAAAAAACCGCAGAACTTATCAAAGACGGAACCGTTTTGCA
>JAKSQF010000166.1 GCA_024404235.1 Clostridia bacterium
GCTGACTCCAAACGAAAGCAAAAACGTTTGGATTAGCGCACCGCCTGAAAATAAAACCAGTGTGGTGGAAATCATACTTTGCGACAGATAGCGTGTTATATTTTTTCGATATGCCCGTTGTAAATCGGGTGAAATTTCAGAGTTATTTGTTTGCATTTTTCTTCTTTCCAATCGCAATTTCCGTTTGCGTAATCATTTCTTTTTCAGTAGTTCAATGTTGCGGAAATTTTCTGCATTTCGTTATCACAGAAAACCCGGCAAGACATCATATTTTCGTAAATATTTAAGAAAATAAAGATAGCACAAACAGGTTTACTGTTTGAAACAGCAAACCCGTCTGCATTTACTATTAAATACTCAAAGTTAAAAAAACAGCGGTTTTCATAATATTAACCCATAATATAATCTTTTAATTTGTAATACACCGGCTTAACTTCCAGCATATTTCCATCCTTATCGGCTTTGACCAAACCGAAGTGGGCTTCACGATTAAACGTCCCTTCCTGTTCAAAAGGCATTTCATCACAGCACTCGTAGATAATCAAGCCCTTTACAAAGGGATAGCTGACCGCATCGTCGATAATGCCGAACAAATCATCCCAATTGGAAACATCGTCGGTATCGATCAAACTGTCAGTCCAGATATTTGTTTCGCAAACAATAATATCTTTTCCGAACAGGTCGTGTAAGGTTTCGGCGAGTTGAAACGGTCGTTTACCTTCCCGCTTCATTGCCGTTGCCATATCGGAATACCAATCCCAACCAAGCAGATCAAAGTCAATGCCTTTTTCATTCATGTAAAGGAACATTCCATAATGCTTCCAGCCGGCATTGATAACGATTTTCACATCTGTCTTCGCCGCACGGATGCCCGCAGAGGCATTGGCAAAATGTTCATACACCTTCTGCATCATCGGCTGCGGGAACTCCTCTATCGTTTCGCCGTCACCGAATTTCGGGTTGAAGGCGCTTAAAAACACATCGACCTCGTTATTGATTTGAATAAAATCAATCTTTCCGAAACCGTGATTACCATCATAGCGATCGGCAATTTTTCGGTAAAGCTCATATTCGGCCGCAGCATTGTAGTTATCGGAAATATCACGCAGATAACCGTCCACGACCAACATAACCTTTAAACCGCAGGCGTTGGCAAGCGGAATATAGAAATCCGAAAAATCAAAGTTGTAAAAGTTTACGCGAACGATCTTGCTACCCATATCCCGAATCAGCTTTAACTGCTTTTCGGCATTTTCTCGGCGATAAACGGGATAAAAATCACAGTGGGTATTCACACCCCATAAAAAATCCGTGCGATTCATTTTATGTGCTCCTTACGGTTGAGAAATAGCTTTGATCTTTTTTCGCATATTAGCGAACACCAAAGCAAATACACTAAGTATGGCAAGTGCCACAACGGCAACAATTACGGTCAGCGTATTTTCAAAGGTCCAAACAAATTCTTCGGTAACATTGCCCTTGTGAATCGTCCGAACGGGATCCTGAGCCACCGGATTGTTATTGATCGGGTCCATAACATCGCCCTCACCGACGTCCGATATATCCGGATCATCCGCACCGGAATTAAGATCGGTGTCGCCAAAGGCAGAACCGTCAAACGGTGTATCATCATGCGGAGTCGGTGTTACCGGGCGTTTTTCGTGTTCTTTCTTTGAAGAATCATCCTCTTTTTTGTCGGTCGGATTATCCGCTGGATTTTCCTTTTCTGATTCTTCCAAACTTTCAAGCGTGATCATCGGCTGCAACATACCGCCACAGATGTACTGGAAGCGATCATACGCAGCCTTTTTACCGGTCATATTGCCGAATTTGTCTGCATAAATAAAACCAAAATGTGCTTCACGCTCATAAGAACCTTCTTTTTCAAAATTCAGCTGATCGCACATCTGATAGAAAATACAGCCGATTACATTGGGTTTGGAATATGCATCCTCACAAATCTTAACAAGACCATCCCAGGCTGCCGGATCATCTTCGTCAACCGGACCATTGTTCCATGTATTCGTTTCGCAGATTATGATCGGCTTATGGAACATGGAATCCAGGGTGTCATAGATCCCGAAAGCAGTCTTACCCTGGCCAAGAAAATTAGACGACATATCGGTATACCAGTCCCAGCCGAGTATATCGTAATCCAATCCTTCGTTTTGGAAATATTGGAACATTCCGTAGTGCATCCATCCGGCATTGATCACAATGCGAACATCACTGTCGGCATCACGAATAGCAGCACTTGCATTTTTTAAATTGTTACAAACACGTTTAAGGTCATCCTGCGGATAATTTGAAATGCTGTCACCGTTGCCGAAATATCCGCCGTAGCTGGCGACCTGCTGCGCAAAATAAACATCCAATTCATTTTCCATCTGAATATAGTCTATTTTTCCGTGACCGTTTTTGCCGTTATAGCGATTGGCAATCATCTTGAAGATGGTATAATCTTCCTGTCGCTGTGTTTCACTGCCCGAACTTTTGATGTTGCCGCCGTATTCCAGCATAATCTGAATACCGTAGGCGTTACATAACTTTACGAATGTATCCACATGAGATATATCGTTTATATCAAAGTTATTACGCAGAATCTTACAACCCATTTCGGCCGCAAGGTGAACCTGTTCTTCCAATTTTTCGGTGCCGTAAACCGAATAGAAGTTACTATGCATATTTAAACCCCAGGCAAAGTCCTTACGGGACGTCAGCACCGGATCTTCCGCTTTCGCGGCAAATGCCGGGAAAACGGAAGAAAAGGCAATACACAATACACAAAGTAACACTAAAATATTCCGAAGAGTTTTCATTTTTCTTCTCCGATTCTTGTTAAAAATCAAGGGTATTACTTTAATTTCTTATAGAAATCATTAACAATCGTCTTAGTTGCGTTTGCAGTACCTTGGATCAAAGAGTTGGGGCTTTGACCGTGGGAAGCTTCGTAAAGAACCTTATAAGTACCATTATGGAGTGCACCCTGTGCACCACCCAAAATAGAAGCAACGGTAATGGTTTCCGCATTGTAGCAACGGTAAAGGTTTTCTTTGGATTCAGCATCACAGAGGTATCTGGAAGAATACTCGTCATACATTGCATCAACGACAGTCTGACTGGCGTAGCAATAGGCCTGAATAAAGGCACCGGCATTTTTGGCCTGTTTTTCGTTCAGGTTACCCGGAATCATCATGCAGCAGTTGTTCCAGTTAACGGGAACACTGTATTTGTTAGAGCCGTCAGCCGCCGGGAACGGAACAAGACCGTAATCGTCGTCCATGCCGGAAATCTTTTTCAGCAATTCAAAGTATCCGCCCGACAGGAACAACGAGTGGCCGCTCATAAACAGATTCTGTGCAGTGCCATCCAAATCGGATGCTTCCTTACAAGTACCGTCTTTAACAAAGATGTTGTTTGCCAATTCCAATGAATTCAAAATCTTAGGATCGGTCATATTGTAAGTCAAAACACCATTTTTGTTGGTGATCATCTCAGCACCCATGGTCTGCAAAACATTCGAGAAAGCTGAGGTGCCGATATCGATTTGAACAATGCCGAGACGGTCGGCGGTAGTGATACCCGGTTTGCCGTCCATTTCTTTAACGGCTTTTTTAGCAAGGTTTCTGAATGCCGAAAGATTCCATTTACCCTTCTTAACAAGGTCATAAATATAATCTTCTTCGTATCCGAGTTCCTTCAAAATGCGCTTATTATACAGAACGGGAGAACCGGTACTTGCAATATAAGTCGGTTCGCCGACGGCCCAGTAACCGCTGCCGAGGTGATAGGAATTAACGCCGTTACCGACGTTCATATAACTTTGTGAAAGGTCCATCGTGGAAATCTTGGACATATCATAAACATACTTGGAAGTCAGATAACCAACCGAAGTATAGATCGGCGTAATAATGATATCTGCAAAATACTCATTGGAAGCCATACCCATCATGGTCAACTTCTGCAACTGAGTATAGTTGTAGGTTTCGACCTTGATTTTGCAGTTCAACTGTTTTTCCAGCGTTTGTGCCATTTTCAGCATAGCAGCGCTGCTCTTGCTTGCAGAAGCATCGCTCTTGGTAAAGTCGTTTGTCGTCGTGTAGATCTTAATGGTTGCACCGCCGAGATCTGCCTTATACGGGTTATCAATCTTGGTGTTTTGACCAACAGTTTGACCGCCGGTAGCACTTAAATCCTGACGGGTATCCGTACTATTACCGGTACCGGTCTTCTTGCTGGAAGTTGTATTGCCCTTTTTGTTTCCGTCAGTAGTTTTATCGCCGTCGCTTACAGCATCGGTTTGAGTTCCGGCTTCGCCGCCATCCGTACTGACGATGACTTCTTCCTCGGTCCATGTTCCTTCGTCATTCGACTTTTTACAACCGGAAAACA
>JAKSQF010000167.1 GCA_024404235.1 Clostridia bacterium
GAAAAAAGTTCATCTGCGAGAATACCGTATCCAGCAATCCAAAATATTGCGTATGACCGAAATCTTGCAAAAATACCCCAACGAAGCCGAGCGCTGCCGTGAAAAAATACGGGATGCGTGGCAGGTGCGTGAGGGCATTGAAAACGAGATCCTTTCCCTGCAGGACAATATGCTGCGTGAAATTTTAGCACAGAAGTATCTGTGCGGGCGCACGCTCGGTCAGATCGCCGAGCGAATGAATTACAGCAAACGTCAAATTGAACGGCTGCACGTGAAAGCTTTGGAGCATTTGGAAATCGCCGGCTGATTTTTCTTTACATTTTGCGAAAAAGGGGGTATATTGAATGTACAGAACGTTTATCGGGGAGGTTAAAGCCATGCGTGACCGCATTATTCTGCATTGCGATCTTAATAACTTTTTCGCATCGGTTTCGCTGCTTTCCCACCCGACGCTTTACGATATGCCGATTGCCGTGTGCGGCAGTACCGAGGAACGGCACGGCATTGTGCTGGCCAAAAACGAATTGGCCAAAAAATACGGCGTAAAAACCGCCGAGGCTACCTGGCAGGCCAAGGCCAAATGCCCCGACCTTGTGGTTTTACCGCCGGATTACGCACAGTACAAGCTGTACTCCAAAAAAACGCGGGAGATCCTTGCCCGCTATACCGATTTGATCGAGCCGTTCGGCATTGACGAATCGTGGCTGGACGTGACCGGCAGTACCCTGCTGTTCGGTGACGGCCCTGCCATTGCCGAGCAGATCCGCAAGACCGTAAAAGCCGAATTGGGACTGACCGTTTCCATTGGCGTGAGCTTTAACAAGGTGTTTGCCAAGCTCGGCTCGGATATGAAAAAGCCGGATGCCGTGACCGTGATCACCAGAGAAAACTTTAAAGAAAAGGTGTGGCCCCTGCCGGTGGGCGATTTGCTTTTTGTCGGCAAAAACACCGCAAAAGCCCTGCAAGGACGCGGTATTTTGACCGTGGGCGACCTTGCCGTCTGCCCCGAAAGCACCCTGCAGGAGTTACTGGGCAAAAACGGGCCGCAGCTTCGTGCCTTTGCTTTGGGGGAGGATCGTTCCCCCGTGACACCGCCGAGCGAAAACGACCGACCGAAAAGCATTGGCCGTTCGGTCACGCCGCCCAAGGATATTACCGACGAGCAGGAAGTTTGGAAAATTTTTGTGGGGTTGGCCGAGGAAATTACCCGAGAACTGCGGCATTACGATTACTTTGCCGGCAACGTGCAGGTACACACCCGCACAGCGGCGTTAGAGGTAAAGGAATTCAGGCGTGCGTTACCCGTACCGCTGAACACCCCGATGGAAATTGCCAAAAAAGGATTTGCCCTTTGTAAGGAAAACTACCGTTGGGATCTGCCGCTGCGTTCGGTAGGGTTGCGCATTTCCAACTTCAAGGAGGGCGATTTTGCCGTTCAGCAGGATTTATTCGGTGAAAATGCGGTGGACGACCGTGCCGAAAAAATCGAACAATCCATTGAATCGGTGCGGGAGCGCTTCGGAAAGGCAAGTTTGAAGCGGGGACGCACGTTGGAATAAGTTTTTCGCCTTATCTACCCGATAAGGCGTTTTTTATGCCCCGATATCAGCCCGCAATTTTGTAAGAATTTTCTTTTCCGCACGGGAGACCTGCACCTGCGACATTCCGAGCAGTGCCGCCGTTTTACTTTGCGTAAGGCCGTGAAAATACCGGCAGGAAACGATCTGCTTATCCCGTGCTTCCAATCCCTTCAAAGCGCCCGAAAGCAGTAAACGGGCATCAAGTGATTCCTCTAACGTTTCGGTCGGCAGATCCATTTCACGGTCGCCGTCCTCGTCGTGACCGGTCAGCGAAATAACGGCGTGCGAGGCGTCTAACGCCTGCGTCACCGATTCGACATCGACCGAAAGAAAAACGGCGATTTCGCCGACAGTCGGCTGACGGCCGAGTGAGAGTGAAAGTTTTTCCGCCGCACGGGTGACCTTGTAGGAAAGTTCTTTTAGCGAGCGGGAAACCTTGATGGCACCGCCGTCCCGAAAAAGGCGCTTGATTTCGCCCAAAATCACCGGCACGGCGTAGGTGGAAAAGCAAAGACCCCGAGAAGCGTCGAACGCATCGGTCGCCTTGACAAGACCGACGCACCCCGCACCGAAAAGATCGTCGTATTCGATGCCACGCCCTGCAAAGCGGCGGCAGAGTGCGTGTACCAACGGCAGATTTTTTTCGACGAACTGCTCGCGGGAAAGCTCGTCCTTAACCACCGATGCCATATCTCGGACGGATTTTTTTGACCATAGTGACGGTCGTACCGCGCCCCGACACCGAACGCACCCGCAAATCATCCATAAAGCTTTGCATAACGGCAAAGCCAAGGCCTGCCCGCTCCCCGCCGACCGTGGTAAACAGCGGTTCCAGCGCACGGTCAACGTTTTCAATACCGCAACCCGTATCCCGCACGCTGACCCGCAGTTCGTTTTTATCGTTGATCGTACAGGTTATGTAAACCTTGCCGGTTTTTTCGGCATAGGCGTGAACAATACAGTTGGTGACCGCTTCGGAAACGGCGGTTTTAATATCGTTGATCTCTTCCAGCGTCGGGTCCAACTGTGCGGCAAACGCCGCTACCGCGGCACGGGCAAAATTTTCGTTGGCCGAGCGTGCTGAAAAATTCAGGCTGAAACGATTGACAATGTTCATTTTTTACTCTCCTTTACCGTTTTCGGCAGGGTGGCCAGTTTTTCGACCCCTGCCAATTTCATCATTTTTAAGATTGCCGGCGGCGCATCCGAAATGTGGATGGTCGCCCCGTAGCGGGAAAGATTGCGATACCGCCCCATAATGAAGCCAATGCCGCTGCTGTCCATAAACCCGATTTGCCCGAAGTCCAGCACCAGCATGGACGGATGATTCAGCTCGATCGCTTCATCCACCGCCTCCCGCATTTCCCGTGCATTGTGGTGATCCAGCTCGCCCGAAAGGTAGGCGGTCAGCACCTCTCCGGTCATTTTTAATTCTACCGACATAAAAAATACCTCCAAACAAAAAAGGACGTTCCTTTCACATTGTAAAGGAACGTCCTTAAAAATTCGGTCGAATTCAGTTGTCGGAAAAGAGGAGTTTCGGCCGCTTTTCCAGTTTTTTCACCTCGGCCGCCAAGTACAGCGAGCCGAAAATAAAAGTCGGTCGGTCATCTGTCATACTTAGCGCCTGCTCGACGCTTTCGGCCGTTTGCACGTTCGGGTGCATTTCGGCGGCGATAGCGGCCAGCTCTTCCGCCGGCATGGTACGGGGCAGATCGCACGCCGGCACGCAGATGACCCGCTCGCAAAAAGGCAAAACGATCTGCAAAAAGGCAGATACGTTTTTATCCCGCATCATACCGATGATGGCCGTAACCGGCTGGCCCAAATCTTCAAGAGCATGCGCCAAAACGGTGGCACCGTCGGGATTGTGGGCGCCGTCCAACACAAGAAGCGGTGAACGGGAAAGCACCTCTAACCGAGCGGGAAAGGCAGCCGAAAGCAGTCCTTTTTGCAAATTTTCGGTCGTTATATCAAAGCCTGAAGCCAAAACCGTTTCAATGGCCGTGAGGGCGTTTTCGATTTGATACTCCCCACCGAGTGTCGTTTCATAGGCAACGCCCTTATAGGTAAACGCATTGCCGAGCAGGGTACATTTTTGTACCGACAGCGCCGACAAATCGAGAACGATCAGTTTTTTTGCCCTTTGGCGGATTATTTGCAATGCCGCCGGCGGCTGATTGGGTGACGTGACCGTAACGTCGTTTTTCAAAATTCCGCATTTTTCTTCGGCGATCTGTTCAAGGGTATCGCCCAAAATAGCGGTATGATCCAGCCCGATTTTCGTCAGCACCGAAACCCGCACGTCGGTGGCGGTGTTGGTGGCATCCAACCGCCCGCCAAGACCCGTTTCCAACACGACGACGTCGCATTTTTCCTGCGCAAAATACAAAAAAGCAATGGCGGTGATCAATTCAAATTCATTGACGTGGATACCGGTTTTGCAGACCGTTTCGGTCAGGCGGGCAAGCTCGTTTTCCGGAATATACGCACCGTTAATCTGAATGCGCTCGCGAAAATCAAGCACGAAGGGTGAAATATACAAGCCCGTTTTCAATCCCGCAGCACGGAAAACCGATGCACAAAAGGCGGCGGTAGAGCCTTTACCGTTGGTACCGGCAATATGAATGACCGGCAGTTTTTTCTGCGGATCGCCCAAAGCCGAATTCAGGCAGCACATACGTTCAAGACCCGCCGGATGAGTAAACTTGCCCCGTGTATGAATGTACTGCAGAGCTTCGGAATAATTCAAAAAAATCACCAGATTTTTACAGGTTTATTGATTGCATT
>JAKSQF010000168.1 GCA_024404235.1 Clostridia bacterium
CACGACCGCCTGACTGCTTCCGTTTTCAATGGCATATAAATTCGCCTTGATCAGCTCGCCGTAAATGCGCAAATGTTCACGATCAGCACAGGACAGCAATTCTTCCCGTCGCGCCGCCATACGCTTTTGCGCGCGGTTTTTGGCGTTGCGAACAATTTTAAGCATATCGGAAGCGGCGTGGCGAATGCGGTCTTTCCGGTCGCGTTCGGCATAAAAAGTATCCAGCAAAGCCGAAAAATCAACCGCCGTTTTTACTTTGTAAAGCGTACCGTATTGGGTGATCGGCCAGTAGGAAAAATCCTTCGGCATGCCGTCTTCACCAAGCAGCAGGCATGGCCTGTTTTCAGAAGTCAGAGCCACTTTTAAATCAGCGATTTCGCTTATCAAGCGTTCTGTGTCGGTTATCTTTCCGATTTCGATATCATCACCGAAGGCCCGAAAGGCAATTTCCCGTGCAATCAACGGCGAAAAACCGTCGCCTACATCGAGCAATGCCTTTGAAAGCAGACCGCTTTTGTTCATAACGGCAGAAACAATCTCCGAAGGCGATACGGCTGAAAGATCCAGTTTTTCTTCCCTTTCGGGATAGGTATACAAAGCACCCGGCAAAATCATCCGCTTACCGCTTTCGGGGTCACTGCGGTGAACAGCATCAATAATATGATTGCTGTCATCCACCAAGATGATATTGCTTTGGTTTCCGATCAATTCACAAATAATTCGCGGCTTGACCCTGTCGCCCATTTCATCGGTTGTTTCAAAGAGAAATTCCACAACGCGCTCCAAGGCGTTTTGGCGAACCTCAACCAAGCGAGCACCCGAAAAATGCTTTCGTGCCAGCATACAGAACATCGGTGCGACCGGCGGATTTTCAAACTTCATTTCGGTAAACTGCATACGAGCCGCACCCGGTCTTGCACACATCAAAAGACGTTTTGCAAAGCCTTTTTTACGTAGCAAAAATACCAGCACATCGCGGGATGGCTGGTACAGTTTATCTATATGGCAGTCGATTGCTTCTGCAGTTTCCTGCACGATTTTATGTAAAAAACCACCGTCAAATGCCATTGTTATCCTCCGTTAGGCGAGCAAGCAATTGGTCAGCCGCTGCTTTATAGTGTTGATATTCCGCCGAATCGGGACGCACCTTTCCAAGATGATCGGCACATTCCCTGCAGCGGCGGTGTTGCTTTTCGATATACGCCCGACCGTCTGCCGTTTCGGCTGTGATTTTTCCGGCATATTTTTCAGCCGCCGCCAACACATACGGCACACCGGTAAAGGTGACAAGCATCACCGAATAAACCTTACCGTTTTCAGACAAAGCAGGCTCCTCAATAACGGCAAAGCCGTTCACTGAAAGGTATTCCCGCAAGGCCTCAGCCGAGGTCATCGGCTGTAAAATCAGCGTGACCCTTTTGTTTTTGACCCATGGTGCACGCTCCAAAATGCCGGCAATGACCTCGCCACCCATTCCGGCAACGATTACCGTATCGACCTCATCCGGCTTTACATCCGAAAGACCGTCACACAACCGCAGTTCTACCGAATCAATGCCGGCCGCCGCAAGATGCTCCCGAGCACTTTGCAGGGGCTTTTGGCGAATATCGGTTGCAATAACACGAGAAGCCCGTCCGCTTCCGGCGAGAGCGGCGGGCAGATAACCGTGGTCGGTACCGACGTCACAAACAGCGGCACCGCACGGCACAAAATCAAAAATTTGTGAGAGGCGTGAGCTGAGATGAATCATTTATCAGCAAAGTGCTGATTCAGCTTTTCGATCAAATCGTCACAGTCGGTACCGTGAACGGCGCAGGCCTGCTCAATGCTTTCACCACGGGAAGCGGGACAGCCCAAGCAATGCATACCGATTGCAAAAAAGTATTCGGCGGCGGAAGTATCCATATCCAAAACTTCGCCAATCAACATATCCTTTGTAATTTTCATTTCAAAACATTCCTTTACTATAATTTTACCTGTCAAAACAGGTTGACGTTATCATCAAGCGCCTTACGTGCGTGGTGGTACAATTTTCGATCGTTCAGCGCCCATTGACGACCCGTGAACTGATCGGGCTTGAGGGGCGAAACGGCCTCACGCATTTCGAAAATTCTTGAATCCATCAAGTCGAGTTCGCTTAACAATTCAGCTTCCAAAAACAGCGGTCGAACGGCCGCACCGAACTCCGGCTCGCCATGGTGGGAAAGAATCATATGCTCCACAAGCATGGCTGTTTTTTCGTTGATTTGCAGGCGTTTTGCATATTCACTAACGGTCATGGCGCCCATTGCCAAGTGACCAAGCAACGTACCTGCAACCGAATATCCTTCGGCAATACCGGTATCTGCCACCGTGAATTCTTCCAGTTTTGCAATATCGTGCAAAATGGCACCGGCAAACAGTAAATCACGGTCAACAAACGGATAGACCTTGCAAACGCCCTCTGCCAAACGAACGATGGACAGCGTGTGCATCAGCAATCCGCCGTTCAAAGCGTGATGCAGTTTGAAAGCGGCCGGCCAATACAGTAAAGCCTCTCTGCGGTCGTCCAAAATGGTGATAACCAGCTTTTTCAGGTCCTCATCCTCAAATGAAGATGCGATGTTATAGATTTCATTATACATTTCTTCGCCCGAATAACCGGTTGTGCGGACAAGATCCTCCAAGGTGATATCATCCTCGGGAAGTTGGGGACGGATACGCTCGATATTCAGCTGATCCGAGCCGCCGAATTCACGGATAACGCCCCGCACCTTGACGATTTGATTGTTTTCGTATTCGCCGTGTTCACGTGCGCTGTAACGCCATACCTTACCGTTGATTTCGCCGGTTTTATCGGCAAGTGTCAAGTTCAGATACTCCCCGTTTTTACCGGTTTTACATTCAACCGAACGGATCAGGCAAAAGCCTTCCACCTGACCGTTCGCAATTTTCGTGAAGTTCATAGAAAAGTAATTCCCTTCGTATTATGTGTGCCGAAAGTCCGTTTATTCTTTCACGGAAAACAGACGGTATTTCTTTGCAAGAATCAGCAACGGCAATCCCAAAGCGTAGCAGACGACCAATTCCCCTGCACCGACCGACAAAGCCGAAGGAACAAAGCTCCAAATTTTTCCGCTGCCCGTTGCATCGGTGAAAAACAGCGTAATTTCAATGCCGATTACGATCGCATTGATGATTACCGGCGGAAGGATGGCCACCCAAGCCGGTAATTTACGCATAAGATAGGTCAACACAGCCGCCAGCAAAGTTGCCGCCGTGCCGAAAATCATATCCAGCGGATTAAAGGAGCCGATATTACTTAAAAGGCAGCCCACCGTAAGACCGGGGATTGCGGCGGGAGTCAAGATCGGCAGGACCGTCATAGCTTCCGAAAAACGGAACTGCACCGGTCCGTAAGCCAAACTGAATACGGCACAAAGATAGGTAAGGCCGGTATAAAGTGCCGCAATCAACGCACCTTCAACGATAAACTGTGTCGTTGTCTTTTTTGATTTCATTTTGATTTCTCCTGTAAAGTTTTATAATAAGCGACCGCCAAAGCGTCGCAACGCTCGTTTTCGGGGTGACCGGCGTGACCCTTGACCCATTCAAAATTGACACTGTGTCGGTCAAGCTGATGCAACAGTTTTTCCCACAGATCCACGTTCAGCGCCGGCTTTTTATCCGCCTTGCGCCAACCGTTTTTCTGCCAGGAATAGACCCAACCCTTCAGCACGGCATCGACAACGTATTTGGAATCGGTGACCAAATGCACGTCGCAGGGTTCTTTCAAAGCCGAAAGTCCCTCAATGACCGCGGTCAATTCCATTCGGTTATTTGTGGTTTCCGGTTCCCCACCGGAAAGTTCCTTTTCATGCTCACCATAGCGCAGAATGGCACCCCAACCGCCGGGGCCGGGATTGCCCGAGCAAGCACCGTCGGTGAATAACTGTATCTTTTTTTTCATATCAACTGTACTTTCTGTAACTGCCGACGACCTTACCCAAAACGCTGGGTTTTTCGGGATAAATCGGCGAAAAATCGGGGTTTTCGGGCATAAAGACGACCTGACCGTCCTTCTTGATCAGCAAACGCTTGACCGTTGCTTCTTCCCCGTCCATACCGATGATGATATCACCACTATGGCAGGGTGCGTTTTTATCGGCCACGATAATATCGCCGTCCAAAATACCGGCGTCCCGCATACTAAGTCCCTGCACCTTTAAGGCAAACAGACCCGTTGCATCCTTTTGCGGATAAGGAATATAATCGACAATTTCTTCAACCGCCAAAATCGGCTGACCGGCCGTAACCTTACCGAGCAACGGCACCATCGAAGC
>JAKSQF010000169.1 GCA_024404235.1 Clostridia bacterium
TACAACGAAATCGGCTATGCCAAAAAGTTTGCCGAAACCATCGGTGTTGAAAACATTTCCAAGGTCATTACCCCCGAAGAATACTGGGGTTGCTTCCCCACCATTCAATACCACATGGACGAGCCTTTGGCCGACCCTGCCGCCATTGCGCTGTACTTTGTCAGCAAGCTGGCAAGCGAGCACGTAAAGGTCGTTATGTCGGGCGAAGGTGCCGACGAATTATTCGGCGGCTACCGCATTTATCAGGAGCCGTACACCTTAACCGCTTACGACAAATTACCGTTTGGTCTGCGCCGTATCATCAGCAAGATTTGTTCCCACCTGCCGCAGAAACACGGCATCAATTATTTGGTGCGCCGTGGAAAAACGGTGGAGGAGCGTTTCATCGGCAATGCCGATATTTTCTCGGTTAAGGAGCGCAACAGCATTTTGAAGAGCGCCGGTGCAAAATCGGCCTGCTCGCCGCAATTGTTGTGCAAGAAGTTCTACGACGAGGTCGCTGACGAGGAAACCCTGACCAAGATGCAGTATTTGGATATTCACATGTGGCTGATGGGCGATATTCTCTTAAAAGCCGACAAAACCAGTATGGCCAACAGTTTGGAACTGCGTGTACCGTTCTTGGATAAAAAGGTGTTGGCATTGGCCGAGACCATTCCGCTTGACTGCCGCATCAGTACCAAGAACACAAAACTTGCCTTACGCCGTGCGGCCGAGCGCACTCTGCCGCCGCTTACCGCCAACAAGGAAAAGCTTGGCTTCCCCGTACCGATTCGTGTATGGCTCAAAGAAGACGGGTATTATAATAAGGTAAAGGCCGCCTTTACAAGTGCCGCCGCAGAGCGCTATTTCAACACCGACAAATTAGTGGCTTTGCTTGATTTGCACCGCAGCGGAAAGGCCGACGTCAGCCGTAAAATTTGGACTGTTTACACCTTCCTTGTATGGTACGACGTCTATTTTGCAGCATAACTAAAACAAAGGAAGTATATTCGTTTGGAAATCCAACATTATCTCGGCGGATCGTATGACGTTGCCGTAATCGGCGGCGGTCACGCCGGCATTGAGGCGGCATTGGCCCCCGCAAGGCTTGGCTGCAAGACCGTGATGTTTACGATCAGCCTCGATTGGGTGGGCAATATGCCCTGCAACCCGTCCATCGGCGGAACCGCCAAAGGGCATTTAGTGCGTGAACTGGATGCGCTGGGCGGTGAAATGGGAAAAGCCGCCGACAAAAATACCCTGCAAAGCAGAATGTTAAACCGTGGGAAAGGCCCTGCGGTTTATTCGTTGCGCGCGCAAATTGACCGCCGTGCTTACAGCGGTTATATGAAGCACACGGTAGAATTGCAGGAAAATTTAGACGTAAAACAGGCCGAAATCGTGGATTTGTTTCACGAAGAGGACGGCTGGCACTGCGTAACAAAGTTGGGCGCAGTGTACGTCTGCAAATGCGTAATTTTGGCCACCGGCACCTTTTTGGGCGGTCGGGTATATATCGGCGAAGTGAACTACGAAAGCGGGCCGGACGGGAATTTCCCTGCCACGGAATTGGCAAACTCCCTTAAAAAATTGGGTCTGCCACTTCGTCGTTTTAAGACCGGCACCCCTGCCCGTGTGCTGAAAAGCAGTATTGATTTTTCCGATTTGGAAGAACAGCCGGGCGACGACGAAACCGTGCCGTTCAGTTACAGCAGTGAAAATCCGCCCGAAAACAAGGTCGTTTGCCATATTTCCTACACGAACGACGATACCAAGGCCGTTATTCTTGAAAACCTGCACCGTTCGCCGCTTTATGCCGGTGTGATCCACGGTGTCGGCCCGAGATACTGCCCGAGTATCGAGGATAAAGTCGTGCGGTTTGCCGACAAAAAACGGCATCAGTTATTTATTGAGCCGTGCGGCGAGGACACCGAAGAAATGTACCTGCAAGGAATGTCCTCTTCCCTGCCCGAAGAAGCTCAAATCCAATTTTACCGCACCACTCCGGGGTTGGAAAACGCCAAGGTACGGCGCCACGCCCACGCCATTGAATACGACTGTGTCGACCCGTTGGCGCTGACGGCTTCGCTTGAATTAAAAGAACATCCGGGGTTGTTTGGTGCCGGACAGTTTAACGGCTCTTCCGGTTACGAGGAAGCCGCCGCGCAAGGCTTGATTGCCGGCATCAATGCCGCACATCGGGTATTGGCACGCGAACCGTTGGTGTTATCCCGTGCCTCCTCTTACATCGGCACGTTGATCGACGATTTAGTCACCAAAGGTTGTTCCGACCCGTACCGGATGATGACCTCCCGCAGTGAGTATCGCCTTTTACTGCGGCAGGATAATGCCGACGAACGGCTGATGCCCATCGGGCACGAAATCGGCCTTGTTGACGATGAAACCTTTGCCCGCTGTATGGAAAGGAAATCGTTGAAGGAGCAAGAAATCGAGCGAGTAAACCACGTCTTTATTGCCCCCGGCGACGAAGTAAACCGCGTGTTGGAACAGGCCGGCACTACGCCGATGACCACCGGCACCCGTTTGGCGGATCTCATCAAGCGGCCGCAGTTGGGTTACGATTTGCTGGCGCCCTTTGATCCCGAACGGCCGACTTTGGAAAAATCGGTGCGGGAAAAGGTTGAAATACAGATCAAGTACGAGGGTTACATCAGCCGCCAGCAGGCGCAGGTCGACGAAATGCTGCGTTTGGAAAAGAAGCTGTTGCCCGAGGATATCGACTATTCCGCCATCGTCGGTTTGCGGTTGGAGGCAGTGGAAAAGCTGAACCGTGTGCGGCCGACCAATATCGGGCAGGCCTCCCGTATATCGGGGGTTTCGCCGGCGGATATTTCGGTTTTGCTGATTTGGATGAGTAAATCGCACGTTTAATGCAATAATTCTAAAGGGAGATTGCCTGTGCAATATAATTCTTTAAGATATCCGGGCGGTAAGTTTAAGGCCGTTACATTCAGTTACGACGACGGACCCCGTTTTGATATAAAACTTGCGGATATAATGAACAAAAACGGCATAAAGGGTACATTTAACATCAACGGCGGATGGATTGGAACGTCGGAAGCCGACTGGCATTTAAGAGCGGAAGATATACAAAAGTATATCCTTGATGCCGGACACGAAATTGCCATTCACGGTAATTATCATCGCGCACCCGGTATGGTCAGCCCGTGCTTAGGCATTCAAGATATGCTTGATTGCCGTCGAAAGTTGGAAGAAACGTTTGGAATTATCGTTAAAGGTATGGCATACCCGGATTGCGGAATCCGTGTTTTGAAAGGCAATAACACCTACGAAAAAATCAGAGAATATGCTTTGAATTTGGGTATTGTTTACGCCAGAACACTCGGTGGAGATAATACCGAATTTGACCTGCCGAACGATTTTTTTGCCTGGATGCCGTCAGCCTATCATCTCAATCCCCACGTCCTTGATATGATTGAGCGATTCAATAGCTTGACCGAGGATGATTTGCTTTGCGGACAACCCAAGCTGTTTTATCTTTGGGGACACAGTTCCGAATTTGACCAACTGAATAACTGGAGTCTTTTTGAGCAGATATGTGATAAATTAGGCGGTCACGACGATTACTGGTATGCGACCAATATGGAAATCTATAACTACATAGAGGGATATAATCGCCTCGTTTACAGTGCCGATGAACAGTTGGTTTTTAATCCGAATCTGTTTCCGATCTGGTTTGAGGTTGACAAAAAAATGTTTTATGTAAAGCCCGGCGAAACCATTTGTCTTACAGTGGAAGCCGGCAAATAAAATCGGCAGAGTACCACACAAAGCCAAGATTTAAAAATGAAGGAGCAGGAAATGATTTCCTTTGATTTTGATAAAATCGCCCCGATTTGCGGCGATTTCGGGGTCGAGTTGACACCGCAGTTGCGGGAGCGGTTGACCGTTTACGGCAATTTGTTGGTGGAATGGAACGAAAAAATGAACCTGACCGCCATTACCGAGCCGGACGACATTTTATACAAGCACTTTTTGGATTGTCTGCTGTTTTTGAAGCACGTTCACCCGACCGAAAACGCACGGCTGATCGACGTCGGCACCGGTGCCGGTTTTCCCGGAATGGTGCTGTTGATCGCGCGGCCCGACCTGAAAGTGACCCTTTTGGACGGGTTGAACAAGCGGCTTGTCTTTTTGCAGGCCGTGTTGGATGCGTTGGGACTTTCGGCCGATGTGGTACATCTGCGTGCCG
>JAKSQF010000017.1 GCA_024404235.1 Clostridia bacterium
ACTGTTCTTTGCAAAGCTACGTCCCCGCACTTTTCCCGTTGGATCAAGCCGGCTGTGAAGTGGAAGACTGCCTTGTTTGTACCTATCAGGCCATTTCGGGTGCCGGCAAAACCTTTGATCGTATGCCCGAAATCTTAGATAACGTCATCCCCTTTATCGGCGGCGAAGAAGAAAAAAGTGAGCAGGAACCCTTAAAAATTTGGGGTAAAGTCGACGGTGACAAGATTGCTTTGGCCAACCGTCCGCATTTTACCGCACAGTGTTTGCGTGTCCCCGTTTCAGACGGTCACCTTGCTGCTGTTTTTGTTAAATTCAAAAACAAGCCGACCGAAGAACAGATGTTGGAAGTTTGGAAGAACTTTAAGGGGGTTCCGCAGGAATTGGAACTTCCCCACGCCCCAAAGCAATTCCTCAATTACTTCACCGAAGATAATATGCCGCAAACGAAGCTTGCCCGCGATTTAGAGGGCGGTATGGCAATTTCTATCGGTCGTCTGCGTCCCGATACTCAGTATGATTACAAATTCGTTTGCGTTTCGCACAACACTCTGCGTGGTGCGGCCGGCGGAGCTGTGTTATTGGCAGAACTGCTTTGTGCCAAAGGTTACATGGACTAAGCTTTTGAGAGAAGGTCTTTTTCAATGAAAAAAATCGTGTTTACAGGTGCGGCTTCGGCCTTAATTACACCGATGAACGCTGATTTCTCCGTCAATTACGATCGCCTGCGCCGTTTGATCAACGAACAGATCAACGGCGGCATTGATGCGTTGGTAATTTGCGGAACGACCGGTGAAAAGTCAACGCTCCGCTATGACGAGCACGTCAGGGTAATTGAAGAAGCCGTCAAAACGGCGGCCGGTCGTGTACCGATCATTGCCGGAACGGGCAGTAACGATACCGTCTATTCGGTGGAACTTTGCAATGATGCTTCCCGTGCGGGAGCGGACGCCTTTTTGATGGTTACACCCTACTACAACAAAACCTCGCAGGCGGGGCTTATTTCTCATTACAACTATATAGCCGACCGTGTTGATAAACCGATTATTCTTTATAACGTACCGTCACGAACCGGCGTACATATTCAGCCCGAAACCTATTTGGAACTTTCCAAGCATCCGAATATCGTTGCCACCAAAGAAGCCAGCGGTGATTTGTCGTTGATTGCAAAAATCCGCCACTTGTGCGGTGAAGAATTAACCGTATATTCGGGCAACGACGACCAGACGCTTCCTATCCTTTCCTTGGGCGGAAAAGGTGTCATTTCGGTGCTGTCCAATTTCCTGCCCGATGTGGTGCATAATCTTTGTGCGGCTTATTTTGAGGGCAATATCAAGCGTGCCGAGAAAATTCAACTGGATTATTTAGGTTTGATGAATGCTATGTTCTGTGATGTAAACCCTATTCCGGTCAAAGAGGCCATGAACCTGCTGGGGCTGGATGTAGGTCCCTGCAGATTACCCTTAGTTCCCCTAAACGATGCGTCACGCAAGCTCGTTATCAATGAACTGAAAAACTGCGGATGTTTATAAAATTTTAATTCAATTTACGGATGTGAAAAATCATGACTAATATTTTACTGGTTGGTGCAAGTGGAAAAATGGGACGTGTTATTTCGTCCATGGCCGCTGAAGATAATGAATTAAGTATCATTTGCGGCGTCGATAAATTTCCCAAGGAAGCCGCCTACCCCATTTATCCGAGTTTTGCCGAGGTACACGAAAAGCCCGACGTTATCGTTGACTTTTCCAATCCAGCTTCGCTTGAAGACATTTTAAGCTACGCAACGAAAAACGGTGTCCCCGCCGTTATCGCAACAACGGGTCTATCGGATGCACAGGTCGATCGTATTCGCGAAGTTTCCAAACAAATCCCGATTTTCTTTACGTTCAATATGTCCCTCGGCGTCAACCTGCTTTGCAGCCTTGCAAAAAAGGCAGCAAGTGTATTGGGCGACCGTTTCGATATTGAAATCGTCGAAAAACATCACAATCAAAAGCTGGATGCGCCCTCAGGCACAGCTCTCATGCTTGCAGATGCCCTAAATTCGGTTTTTGATGATAAAATGGACTACGAATACGACCGTCACTCAAAACGCGCCAAACGGCCGAAAAACGAGATCGGCATTCATTCCGTTCGCGGCGGCACCATTGTTGGTGAGCACGAAATCATTTTCGCCGGCCACGATGAGGTGCTGACGCTTTCCCACTCGGCGGGCTCGAAAGAGATTTTTGCCGCCGGTGCTTTAAAGGCTGCAAAATTCTTAAAAGATAAAACCGCCGGTCTTTACGATATGTATCAAGTCGTTAACGTTGACTGATTCAAAATAGCAACCCCGTATGAAGAGTCGATCTTCATACGGGGTAATTTTATTTATAGAAACTTAAAGAATAAACGCCGATTCACGAACTCGGATATCGCTGTCTGCAAAACGCATTTTCAAACGGTCATCAAGTTCCTTTTTGGTCACACCTTTTTTCAGGATGACCTGCAGGAAACCGCCGCCGCCTGCACCGCAAATCATCTTTCCGTCAACAAGGTCGTTGACCGCATCAAAAATCCGATCAATAAGGCTGTTGGTGGTCCCAGAGTCGATTTTGCAGGATAATGTCCAATGCTCGTTTAACAGCTTGGCAAAGAGGTCAAAATTGTCCTCTTCCAAAGCAATTCGCATCTTTTGAGCTAACACTTTAATATCCGACAGTGCCTTGAGTGATACAGGATCATTTCCGATGTATCGGCCGATCACATCACGCAAAAGATTTCGAGCCAATCTGCGCTGACCGGTGTAAATCAGTGCGAAACGCTCATTTAATTCACGAAGTGCGGCATCGCCGACAGTAACCTTTGAAACGCGGATATTCTGCTGAATTCCCGGCTCGGTTGTAATCAACTTAAAGCCACCCGTCAAGCCGCCGACCTGATCCTGCCAACCGCCGCCCGTCGACATAATTTGCTCCATACACAAAACACGGTCGTAAATCATATCGTCCGTATAAGAAATACCGAAATATTCAAAAATACACTTGGCACACGCAGCTGCCAAAATGGAGGAAGTTCCGAGACCGGAGCCTTTCGGTGTGTTTTGGACCTCAGATTGCATCGTAAACCCGCCGATTTTTTCAAACAACTCCGCCGAAGTACCACCGGATCTCGGCACGATTCCGCAGGCGATCAAAGCCGCCTTTTGCAGGGCGAATGCATCAAACGGATCACCGGTATTCTGCAAATCCTCTAAACTTTCGAAGGTGCCTCGAACATCCATATCATTACTGATAAAGGTTATAGCATTGTCCACAGTTTTTGTGATGGTAACCTGAACGGGCAATTCCCCCTCCAAGGAAATGGCGGCATTCAGCACGGTGCCGCCGTTTTCGTTACAATAAGGCGGCGTATCACTCCAACCACCGCCAAAGTTTACACGCAACGGCAGATGAACCGACTGGGATGACGGTAGTTTTTCTTTATCGATCGGCAGGTTCAAATTGAAAGAACTATCGTCAAAAATGCAATCCTGAATTTGCTTAAAGGCAGAAAGGACGTACTTTTCGCCACCGTTTTTACCAAGTGCCGTTCCAATATAATACTTGTAACGCATAGCAGTAAAACCGTCAACAGAAGCCAACTTCCTCTCGAGCCACTGTTTTTGCATTTCGGTCAACTGGCACAGTTCAAACTTCGGCACATCAGAAGCCGGCTGACCGTTCTTGATCATTGCGGCAATTTGGTCCATATTAACAAGTTCGGCAGTACGCTGGTGCGTGTTGATAATTTCGTTTAAATCCGCTTTTGCAAAGCTTTCTTCCAAGGACATACGTTCAGACGCCCGCCACTTGGAAACGTCACCTGCACCCGATAAAATACGAGCGAGATCGAGGGATGCATCAACCGATTGGACGGCCGTATCACATACAGGATAAAGCTTTGCGGTCCACAGCGTATGCTTATCGGTATCCGGCCAGATCACCGATTCATCAACATCGATACGCGCAAACTCTTCTGCTAAACCGACACCGAAAAACAAATCGCTCTTCGGGTTGTCGCTAACAGCCAGCAAACGTGTAACACAACGACCGTCGGTCAATTTAATGCTATGCACGATCGTGTTATCCGGAATTACGCAACCCGACAATTCAACAAAGGAAAGAATACAGTTCTTTCCGATCTTAACATCGCTATGAACGTAGGATTCCTCAAAATAACAGTTTTCGCCGACAGATGCACTTTCAACGATTGAATTATAAGCCGCAAAATCACCTTCGGAATAACAGCGAACTTTACGTTGCCATCCAAAATCGGCATAACGCTGAATGCCGCCCGACATCAAATCCAGTATTTCTTTACTGGTTCCGAAATGTATAAACTTTGCGGGCTTGATAGAGTTTACCTTTAATTTGTACCGGCTTAAAGCATTCCACACGGCAGTTCTGGCGTCCTTCAGTTCGGGCGTAAAAGTGCCTTCGGGCTGTTCATTATAAAAATCTTCCAAAGTAGAATCGCCGGCCAACGGATACTGAAAATCACCGTACAACGAAAGACGAACCTTGTCATTGACGAAACTGAAATATTTATCATCGGTGTCAATCAGGCTGTAAAGTGACTGAAGCAAATCCGAGCCGAAAAGCACGGCACCGGTATCAATTTTGACAGTGCCGTCATCCTCAATAGCTCCGTACTTTGTTAGGGATTCAATACTCTGCTTATGCAGAAAACGTTTGGTGTATTGCTGATCATCGCAAAGATATACACCGTGGTTTTTTCCGATTTCGGCATCCTCACTGAAAGAGATTGCCGTGGCACCGTGTCCCGAAAACCGAATCGACAGCGGATTGAACAGCAATAAAACATCGCCGGAAAGCAGTAACATTCCCTCTTGAATTCTCGATGGAATAGACGCCGTTGTAATCAAAAACTCATCGAACAACGTGCTTCCGTTTCCGTTTGTCAGCTCATGCGGAACAGGTGAAAACAATTTTCCCAAAGCCGAATACTGAGGGACACGCATAGAATTTCCACCGGAGTGGATCACCAAGATCCGAAGATGATCCAAGTGGCCCTCCTGCTGCATAATGTATCGAATAACCGATAAAGTAGCTCCACCAGAGCCGACACGAACGTTGCCTTCATCCGGAATGACGGCAACCTTAGTTTTCGCGGGAAGTTGTCTGCAATTTAACTGTGCGCGAAAACCCGCCGCCTGATTCTCGTTAGACGCCGTAAGGATAATATAGTCCCAATACGGGAAATCCTCAGAATTCAAGGCACGGTTGTAGTCCTCTTGTGAATCGTGATAAGCCTGGGACATATACAGCGAAAGAAAAGGCATAATATAACCTCCGTTAGAAATTTTAAATGTTTAAAAATCTTTGCAAAAATGTTTTCTTACCGAATCGCAAGCTCCAAAGCGAGCGTAATCATTTCATCAAAAGAATTCTGACGTTCCTCTGCAGTGGTGGCAAGCCCCGTCAGCAAATGATCGGAAACCGTGCAGATTGCCAAGGCTTCCCTGCCGGCACGCGCCGCTGTCATATAAAGCGCCGCCGCTTCCATTTCGACCGCCAAAACGCCCATTTTACCCCAAACTTCCGCCGTATTGACGGAATCGTTATAAAATACATCTGAAGAAAGTAAATTGCCTACGTGGTATTTTAAGCCGGTCGTATCCGCAATTTCAACTGCAGTTTTCAGCATATCATAACTGCAAACCGGTGCAAAAGTCCCGCTTAAACCAAACTGATTTGCAAAGGATGAATCGGTGCAGGCGCCCAAACCGAAAACCAAATCACGAACGGCGATATTCGGCTGCATTGCCCCTGCTGAACCGACACGGATAATGCGTTTAACATCAAAATAATGATACAATTCGTAAGAATAAATGCCGATCGACGGCATTCCCATACCGCTTGCCATAACCGACACTGGTTGTCCATTATACACGCCGGTATACCCCTGCACACCGCGTACGTTATTCACAAGTCGGGCATCGGTCAAAAAGTTTTCGGCAATATATTTCGCCCGCAACGGGTCACCCGGCATTAAAACGGTATCGGCAAAATCGTCAGGCGTCGCATTGATATGCGGCGTTGGATAATCAGCCATAGATAACACTCCTTAATCCTTTAAAGTTGCAACCGTTACGCCGTTTTCACCCTCGCCGAAGGTACCGCAGCGGAAAGATTCAACGGATTTGTGACCGCGCAAATGACTCTGTACGGTCTTGCGCAGTACGCCGGTCCCCTTGCCGTGAATAATCCGAACGGTTTCAAGGCCGGATAAAACGGCATTGTCAATGTACTTGTCAAGTTCCATTAGTGCCTCGTCACTTGCCATACCGCGTATATCCAATTCACCGGAAACAACACGCATTGCCTTGGAGGCGATATCCTTGACACGGCGCGTCTTTTTAATTTCGGTGGATTCTCTGCCTTTTTTCACGCGTAAATCGTCCATCTTGACCCACATTTTCATAGAGCCGGACACCACGTAACAGCGTTTTTTATTAGCGTCAACCTCTAAAACGGTGGCATCGCGACCGAAGGAGTGAATGACCACAATATCACCGACATTCGGCAGTTTTCCAAGTTTTTCACCACTCGGGGATGCCTCGGTCACGGGATCGACGTCGTTTTCGATTTCCCGAAGGGATCGCTTGTATTCCGCCCGCGCCCTTTCGGCCATTTTAGCAGCGTTTTCGGCTGTCATCTGCTTTTTGGCATCCTCTAATTCATTAAGCAGCCGTGCCGATTGCGAACGCGCATTATCAAGTATTGCCGCCGCCTTTTCGCGGGTCTGTGCCATCAGTTTTTCCTGTTTAATACGGAACTCGTGTTCCAACAGATCGGATTTCTTCTTCGCATCGTTCAGTTCAGCACGTAATCTTGCTGCCTTTTCGCGCTCATCCTCTGCTGACTGACGGGCGATCTCAAGACTTTCCAACACCCGCTCAAAACGCAAATCATCATCCGATACCTGTGCACTTGCCCGCTCAATAACACCTTCATCCAATCCCAAACGTCGGGAAATGGCGAAAGCGTTGGACCGTCCCGGAACGCCGATGAGCAAACGATAGGTCGGGCGAAGGGTTGCAACGTCAAACTCACAACCGGCATTTTCAACACGGTCGGTATCAAGAGCATACGATTTCAGTTCAGCGTAGTGCGTCGTTGCAACTGTTTTAACACCCTTGGCGTCAAGCTCCATCAAAATCGCCTTTGCCAGCGCCGCACCCTCGATCGGATCGGTACCGGCACAAAGTTCGTCAAAAAGCGCAAGCGAGTGATCATCACAAGCCGAAAGAATATCAATGATATTGACCATGTGCGAAGAAAACGTCGAAAGCGACTGTTCTATACTTTGTTCATCACCAATATCAGCAAAAATATGGTTAAATACCGAAATCTCGCTGTTATCATCAGCCGGAATCATCAAGCCGCACATTGCCATCAAGGTCAGAAGTCCGATCGCTTTAAGCGTTACGGTCTTACCGCCGGTATTCGGTCCAGTAATGATCAGCGAATCATACTCACCGCCCAAGGCAACCGTAATCGGCACCACGTTTTTTTTCGGAATCAGCGGATGTCGGGCACGTTTCAGATAAATATAGCCTTTTTCATTCAATTTCGGTACAATGCCCGCCATTTTATAGGCAAGATTTGCCTTGGCAAAAATCAAATTTAACTGAATAAGCGATTGATAGGAATAATTGATACTATCGGCAAAATCAGCCGCCTCAGCCGACAATTCAGCCAAAATACGGGTAATCTCTTCCTGCTCCTTGATTTTCAAAACGCGAATTTCATTATTGGTTTCCACGACCGACATCGGCTCGATAAACAAAGTCGATCCAGAGGAGGACGTATCGTGCACGATACCCTTGATTTCGTTCTTAAATTCCGATTTTACCGGCACAACAAAGCGACCGTCACGCTGGGTAATCAACGCTTCCTGCAAATATTTTGCCGTATTGCTGCGGATGATTTTATCGAGAATTTCGCGAATTTTAGAAGATTTTCCGGCTATGTTACGCCGCAGCTGTGCCAAAAGCGGCGAGGCCTGATCATTCAGTTCCTCCTCCGATTTGATGCATAAATTGATTTTATCCTCTAAATATTTATTCGGATTTAAGGCCGAAAACAGATCTTCAAATGAAACTTCACCCGAGGCACAATCGCTTCGCCAGTTTTTTACCGAACGGATAATGCGCAAAACCTCGGCAATATCGAGCAGTTCCCGAATAGAAAGTGCCGCACCGACCTTTGCACGCGCCAGCGCATTTGCAACGTTGGCGGCTGAACCGAAAGACGGAGCCGAGTAGCGTGCCATCAGCTTGTAAGCGTCATCGGTATTGCGCAATAACTGCGAAACGGTATGTAAATCGGTTGAAGGGCGCAAAGTCAACGCCAAGGCGCGGGCGTCAACCATCGTTGCTTCTTCTGAAAGGCGCTCTAAAACACGGTTTAATTCTAATGTAGTCAGCGTACGCTCCATGCGTTCGTTCATAAATATCTCCTATTAAACAACGGTATTATAAAAATCCAAGGTTGCATAATGATGCTCGGTTTGATAAACGATATATTTTTCGGTAATACGGCTTAGTTGTTCGGCGGCCACATCCGGAATCGTAAAATGATAAAGCTCCTTAAAAGGCGCATAAACAATATGCCGTAAAGCTGAAAGCAACGTGCGATCGACCGGCAGGGCGTTGACGGTATTTGCTGCGCAATCGGAGCATACCAGTTTACCGTCGGTTATGTAAAAATACTGTAAATCGTCTTCAAATTTGCCGCAAATATCACAGGCTACAAGATTCGGACTATATCCCGAAAGCACTGCCAAACGCATTTCGGTAATTGCCTTCATTAAGGCCGGTGAACGCTTTTCGGTCGTCAAAAAATGCAACGAATTCAGCACTAAACGCAAAAATTCCTCCGAATCGGTATCGCGCGGCACCAAAACGGAGCTTAACTCGCAAAAATATTGCGCCAGCGACAGCGTAACAATATCACTGCCGGCCCCGAAAAACACCCGTATCGCCGATGCTTCATAAATGCGATAAGAATCGTTTTTCTTTTCAATGGTAAAGGCGGCATAGGATAACAATCCCGTGGCCGCCCCTTTTTTACTTTTGATTGATTTTGCACCCGGTGCAAAGGCACGAATCACGCCCATATCACGAGTAAGAAGTGTGATCAGACGATCCTGTTCGCCGATGTTCGATTCCCTGATGACCAGCGCTTCGGTCGTAAAACGCATCGGCGTCCTCCCCTTCTTTTTGTGCCTCTTTTCGGGCGTTTACAAATCTCAAATAATCGTCCGGTCTGCCGGTGATCATAAACCGTAGCCAGTGCTTTTGTTCTTTCATAAAAACACCTCAAAATTAGAATCTATTTAAAGTGTTTCACAAAAGCAACGGTATTATCGGTGGAAAATTTCGTTAATCCAAGCCGAACGTATGGATCAAGCCTTCACGGTTGCGCCAATCCTCTTTGACCTTTACCCAAAGCTTTAATGAGCATTGAATACCGTAAAATTCTTCAATATCGTGGCGGGCGTGCATTCCGATTTTTTTCAGCATTGCCCCGCCCTTTCCGATGATAATTCCCTTATGCGACTCTTTCTCGCAATAGATGGTGGCAGCGACCTCCAAAATCGGCTCACCTGCGGCGTTATCGCGCTCGACAAAGCGTTCCAAATCGACCGCAATACCGTGCGGCACCTCGCGGTCAAGATTGCGCAACAGCTTTTCCCGAATCATTTCGGCGACCATAACCTTCTCAGGCTGATCGGTAAAAGCATCATCATCAAAGAAATGCGGTGCAGGTTTTGAAAAACGCACGATTTCGTCCACCAAAATCTCCGCCCCGTCACCCGTGCGCGCCGAAAGCGGAATGACCGCCTCGAACGAAAAAGCCTTGGTGTAGGCGGTGATGTATTCAAGCAATACGTCCTTTTCCTGCAAAAGATCTATTTTATTTAGCACCAAAATGCAGGGCAGCTTTTTGGCTTTTATGTTTTCAAGGAGTTGAACCTCGGCGGCAGGTAAATGCTCGGGATCAAAACGGAATTCCGGCGCGGCATCCACCACAAAAACCGCCACGTCAACGTCGCTCATACCGTCTCCGACGGCCTTCATCATATTTTCACCGAGTTTATTTCTCGGCTTATGAAATCCGGGGGTATCAATAAAAACAAGTTGATCGTCACCACGGGTCAACACACCCATAATTCGGGTGCGAGTCGTTTGCGGCTTGTCCGAAACAATGGCGACCTTCTGCCCCAAAATACGGTTTAACAGAGAGGATTTTCCGACGTTCGGACGTCCCAAAAGTGTGATAAATACAGATCTTTGTGCCATTATTACACCTTATTGATGGCAAGACCGAGCTTATCCAAAACCATTTCTTCCTTTTCGCGCATCAATGCCTGTTCAAGGCCGCCGTTTACGTGGTCGTAACCCAGCAGATGCAACATCGAATGAACGGTCAGATAGGCCATTTCACGTTCGATTCCGTGACCATACAAATCAGCCTGCGCAAAGGCGTGTTCGACTGAAATCATAATATCACCGAGCATTTTAGCGCCGGTTTCGGGGTTGGTATCATAAACACCGTTTTCACCAAGCGGGAATGAAAGAACGTCGGTTGAATCGTCGATCGTACGGAACTCCTGATTGACCTTTTTGATGGCTTCATCGTCCACGAATGTCACTTCAACCTCGGCGGGATCGGCAAACTCTTCCAAAGCAAGCGTTGCGATACAGGCCTTACGCACCAAAAGACGCGTGCCGGTTGGTAATTTGATTTTCTTTTGACGGTCCGAAATGTTTACTTTAACGCTCATATTTTTTCCTTTCCTCGTGTTCGGCGGTCTTAGCCGCACGCTCGTAAGCTTTTATAATTTCCTGTATCAAATGGTGGCGAACCACGTCCTTTGCCGAAAGCAGAACGGTAGAAATATCATCAATTCCCTTTAATACCTTAACGGCTTCGATCAAACCGGAACGTTTACCTCGCGGCAGGTCAATCTGCGTAATATCACCCGTGACAACGGCCTTTGAGTTAACACCGAGGCGGGTTAAAAACATCTTCATCTGCTCGCCCGTTGTATTTTGTGCTTCGTCCAACATAATAAATCTGTCCTCCAACGTACGTCCACGCATATAGGCAAGCGGTGCGACTTCGATATCACCACGTTCCTGACAACGTTGGAAGTTTTCAGCGCCTAGCATATCAAACAAAGCATCATATAGCGGTCGCAAATACGGATCGACTTTTTGTTGCAGATCACCCGGCAGAAAACCGAGACTTTCACCAGCCTCCACAGCGGGTCTTGTCAAAACGATACGATTAATCTGCTTGGCACGGAACGCCTGCACAGCCAACGCCACAGCCAAATAGGTTTTACCCGTACCGGCAGGGCCGACGCCGATCGTTATCGTGTTCTTTTGAATGGACTCAACGTAGCGCTTTTGTCCCAAGGTTTTAGGCTTTACCGGTCGACCCTTTGAGGTGACGCAAATGCAGTCGGCATCGGTAATAGAGGTAATTTTATCCTCTTCACCGTCCTCGACCATTGAAAAAACGCACTCCATACTTTGCGGAGTCAACTGCTCGCCCTTATTCAACATGGTTAAAAAGCAATCAATCGCCCGACAGGCATTGGTAACACCAAGCACTTCGCCGCGCACTTTGACCTGACTGCCGTGAGAGGTGATTTGAACACCGTATTGCTTTTCCAAGCGCTTCATATTTTCATCGAAATTGCCGAACAGATTTATCAAAGTTCCGATCCGCTCAATATCAATCGATTGTTCAAACACCGTCTACTCACCCCAGCATATATTAATCTAAATATATTATAACATAATTATGCGAAAAGTCAATTTTGATTATCAAAAAAGATTGGACGAAATTCCGCAATATCGTCCTCATATTCGATTTCACGAATTAAAGTGAATGATTTTTCGTTTTCAACCAGTTTTTGCGAGATCACGGTGTATTTTTCAATTTGTTCTGCTTTTATGTGGCTGTCCGATTCCGCCATGAGATATTTCTCGGCTTTTGCGGCATCGAAATGTTCCGCAACCTCCCTACGGTCATACTGTTTTTGTTTGGTAAAAGAAAGTGGCATCGGCCTTCCAAACAGCATAAGATTATGACTTTCGGTCGCATCGGCGCTCTTAAATTCTTTTCCGAAAAAGAGCGGAATATTCAAGTGGAAAAATTGAAATTCACTTTGTGTAATATATTCTTCGGTTGTCATCTGCACAATTCGGCGCTTTAACACACTTATTTTTTCACTTTCGCGAACAGTAGCATAAACGCTTCCCGCAGAATGCTCAAAGAGTGTATGTGTTTGAAATTCCGTCACGCCGGACACAAGAATATCACCTTTTTTCACGGCACTTCCGGGCTGAACGCAGACCGATCCCCCCGTGACGTCAAAGTGCTTTATAACACCGTCTTTTGTTGCAATCAAATTCCCCGGCAAATGTTCTTCACGGCGATTCGGCCCAATTTCGCTGACCTTGACCGTCAGAATACATCCCTCCAAATTCAAGGCAGCAAAGCTGAGATCGGGTAAGTTCAGCAGAACTTTTTGCGCTTTTTGCTCCGAGTTAAGCTTTCTTCGTGCAAGGCCGTTTCGGATACCGAGCTGCGTGCAAATATTAATTATTTTTTCTTTGCCGACGGTTTTGTTACCTTCAACACGAACAATCCAAATGTAAGAAGAAAGAAAATATAAGAGCAAAAAATAAATTGCAAAACCGACGGCAAATCCGCGTCGCAGTCGATAGCGTTTTAACACAAACGGCAGACCGAAACGACTAACGATATGGACACGAAAGGCCCGTTTGCGACACAACTTTCGCAGACGGCGAAAACTGCCGACGGAGCAGCAGGCGACCAAGTTATTGTGCCGCAGACCAATGTTCCAAAGCGTAATCCGATGATCTGCCGTAATATTCAAAAAATCGGTGTAATCACCGCTGATTTCCAAGCTCAAAAATCCGCACAAAATACGAATAAGTCGCAACATACTACCCCTCCATTTTGTTTAACTCAAACTGCTGAAAACGGCCGGTTAAGGTAATGGATTCCGCTTCATAGGTAGCAATGTTCAAGTCGGCACCATAGAAACGCAATTCCCTGCTTTTACATTTCAAGCAAACATAATTCTCACTGTAATCAAGCACGGCAACACAGCCTTCAACGGTCAGCAGGTTATCATCAAGGATCTCAATACGCGTTTGAAAAAGACCGAACGGCAAAACCGTACTGCCTTTTTTGCGCTTATCCGCTCGGTCATATTGCATTTTACCCGCCATAGAAACACCGCCCTCGTTATTCTTTATAAATTATGAAATACACTATTTTATTTCATTCCTCACAGCATACTTTTAAGCGGAGGGATGTTATGTGAAACGTCTGTTAAATTGGTTGAAACTGATCGTTCCGTTGGGAATGATCCTGCTGTTATTCCGTTATCCAAAGCTTGCGCAAAGCGGCGCTTTCAGCGGAATTGTGCTGTGCGGCAAAATAATTATTCCGTCGCTATTCCCTTTTATGGCTGTCGTTCTTTTGCTGATGCGCTTGATTCCCGATCGGTTGCCGCCTCGTGTCGAGCGACTTATGAAGACTTTATTCGGGTTATCCGGCCTGCAGGGCAGCGTTTTTCTGCTCTCGTTAATCGGTGGTTATCCCGTAGGTGCCAAGCTGATTTCGGCGTTACACCATGAACACGGTATATCCGATGTAGAATGCCAAACGATGATGCATTACTGCGTAAACGCCGGTCCTGGTTTTATCGTTTCCGCCGTAGGTGTCGGCATTCTCCACAGTAAAATTTGCGGCATTCTGCTGCTGATATCGGTGACAGCCGCCGATTTGCTGATCCTACTGTGCCAACGCAGGGATTTACCCCGAATTACCCCAAAGACCACCTGCAAATCCGTTCGGTTAAGTACATCGTTTTCAGCCTCCATCTGTGATGCAGCGGAATCCACGCTGAACATCTGCGCCTATGTAATCTTCTTCTCGGCCGTGAGCAATATTTTGATAATTTGGACGCAGCATTTTTCCCCTTTAAGAAAAGTTCTTCCGTTACTTGAAGTTACCGGCGGCGTAGCGATAAGCCGGAATATTTATTGGATCGCTTTTTATATTGCCTTTGGCGGGTTATCGGTTTGGTGTCAGGTATTTTCCATGCTTGACGGCATTCACGTTTCGGTAGTAAATTTTGCGATTTCAAGAGTGATCCACGGCATTTTAAGCGTTATGATTCTGCGGGTTTTGTTATTTTTTTACCCAGTTTCCATAACCACGTTTTCTAATCGGGTACGCTTTGAAATTCAAAGCCTTTACTCTTCTGTTGTGATGATCGTCACTCTGTTTATTATGATAATTTTTTGGCTTATCACTGCAACCGGAAAAAAAATAGGTGGAAATTTGAAAGCGGATATGCTACAATAGAAAAAACATCTTGTGCGAGGGGAAACAGATGAAACGTAACTTTTTTGATAAATCTTTGCCGCAATACTGTAAAAACTGCAAAAACGGTCGTGCCAGCGAATATACCGAAGAGATTTTTTGTATGAAGCACGGCATTACGCAACCAAACGAATCGTGCCGGCATTACAAATACGATCCGCTGAAGCGCGTACCGCAAAAGCCCGAAATTGCCGGAGAATATTCTGCTGAAGATTTTAAATTATAAACGAAAACACCCGATCGACCGATCGGGTGTTTTTCATTAACCTTATAAGATGATTTTAATTTCTTGCGGAGCATCAACTTTTGTATCAACCGTACCGTCCGCTTTTACGGTGTGATGAATTTTAACAGGGCCGTAAGGTGTCGGGAAAGTACCCTTGACCCACTTAAGTCCACCGAGATGCGGCTTGATTTCAAGTGTTTTGCAACCCGGCTCGACAATATTTACACCGAGTACACGCTCGGCAAGGTACGGAACGGGGCCGGATGACCAGCCGTGGCAATAGCTGTGGATCAAGCCAACGTAACAGTAACGGCCGTAGTCACGATGAATATCCTTTAAGCCCTCGGCAGGCGTTTCATAGATGTTGCCACTGCCTTCTGCCCATTCTTTTTGGAAATCCTCCCAGAAAGAGGTAGCACCCTTATCAAGCATATAGCCGTAATAACTGCGCAGCATGGAAATGGCTTCCTCGTCGTGACCGGCAATCGAAAGTGCCTTGAACAGGAAGTAACTTAAGAAGGTAGACAGACCGGTGTCGCCGCCCTTCAAAATCTGCTCGGCCGCCTTATCTTTATCCAACATTTCCCCTAACGACATAAAGGCTGCGACCTGCTTCAAATCACCCGTTTCGCCGTCGGTGGTAATGTGGTAGGCACACTCCTCGCACCAAAGGGCAGTTTCTTCATCACCAAACACGCGCAACAGATAAGCACCGGAAATCAACGACATCTTCATCAAAGAATAAATGCCGTTTAAGAAGTGCATATTGTCATTCGACGGCCAGTCCAAAATATTCCATTCGTGGAAACGAACGGTGCCGTCGGAATTCACGCGTTCACCCAACTGCAACAAAAGTTTTTTCAGGTAGTCCATCTGACGCTCCAAAAAGACCTTGTCGCCGCTTGCCATGTACCAATCGCGCAAAATCATGATCCACCACATTGAATAGGACGGAATATCATTCATCCAACGGGGCAGTTTGGTCGTTTCACGCGAAAAATCCAAGCTTTTCTCAACGACGGGTACCGTACCGAAAATATTGTGTACAGTCATAGTTTCGGGCATCATATCCCCGATCCAAACCAAGCGGTCGCGCTTGATGCCGTCCCAAACCATATTTTGCAAGCAAAGATGACAGGTATAAGCAGCAGTTTCGTAAATACGGTTGATTCGCTCATCGTCACATTCAAACGAACCTTTATACTCATAGTCGTGCATAATCGAAACGGCAACGAGAGTTTTTATCTGCAATTCCGATTCAGGCGTCAACAATTCGACCTTCACAAAACGGAAGCCGGTTTGTCCCCACATCTGATCACTTAACTGCGGAACAACAACCTCCATCTGACGAACCGAGTGATTATTGGAGGCGTTTCGGTCACCAAGCGTGCTTTTCGCCTCGGCCAACGATTCACCAAAGGTCAAGCGTACCATCGGGAAAATACGGGTTTCGTTGATCAAAGAATAAGTACAGTCAAAGTTGATAATACGCAAACCGCCGTGCAATTCAACACCAAAGTCAAGAATGACAGAAGCGTGCTCACCGTCAGCACCGTTGCGCAACTTTGTTATGCAGGTCTCGCCGAAACCGACCTGCAGATGTTGTTTCACCAATAAATTCTGCGGATCTTTGACGTCGCCAGCAGTTTCAACAACGGCCCTCGGTTGAATAAAACGACGAACGCGTCGGTCTTCTTCAATGTAAGGAATGTCAGAATAAATGCTCATAATTTAACTCCTTTATAAAATCATTTGTTTAAATTGTTCTTCATCAATAACGGTCACGCCGAGCGCGTTGGCCTTATCAAGCTTGCTTCCCGCTTCTTCACCGGCAAGGACATAAGTCGTTTTTTTGGAAACGGATGACGACGTTTTACCGCCAAATTGCTCGATGATTGCCGAGGCTTCACTGCGTGAATAGGTCGGAAGCGTGCCGGTCAGCACAAAGGTCATTCCGGCAAAACGTTCATCAACCACCGTCTTCAGCGAATTCATATTAACGCCCTGTGCTTGCAGTTGACGTATCATTTGAATATTCTCGGGTATGTGGAAGAAATCTGCTGCACTTGCGGCCATCACAGCACCAAATCCTTCGATTTGTTCATAATCCTCTGCAGTAGCCTGCAAAACAGCATCCATCGAGCGGAAATGCTCGGCGATTAAGGCGGCGGCCTTAGCACCTATGTGGCGGATGCCAAATGCAAAAATAAGCTTGGCCACGTCATTTTCTTTTGATTTTTCTATGGCGCTCAAAAGATTGGCAGTTGATTTTTCACCTATTCGATCCAATGCAGCGACTGCTTTGGCGTCAAGCGTATAAATATCAACAATGTTTTTGATTAAACCTGCATCTAAAAGCTGTTCCAAAATTGCCGGACCCAAGCCTTCAATATCCATCGCATCCCGCGAGGTGTAGTGGATCAAGTGACGCAATAACTGTGCGGGACAATCGGCGTTGGTACAACGAATTACAGCCTCTCCCTCCTCACGGTACACGGGAGAACCGCAGGAAGGACAGATTTGCGGCATTCGGTAAGGCTCGGCATTTTCACAATGAGTCGTAACCGAAAGCACTTCCGGTATTATTTCACCGGCCTTGCGCACCAAAATCGTATCGCCGATGCAGATTTCTTTTGATGTAATAAAATCTTCATTATGCAAAGTCGCACGGCTGACGGTCGTACCTGCCAACTGAATCGGGTCAAACACGGCGGTCGGCGTCAAAGCGCCCGTACGCCCAACGGCAATTTCGATTTCGCGCAAAACCGTCTGCTTTTCTTCAGGCGGATATTTATAGGCGACGGCCCATTTTGGGTATTTAGCGGTACTGCCTAAAACCTCACGGTAAGCAAGATCATTCACCTTAATAACAGCACCGTCAATATCGTACGAGAAATCCCCGCGATTTTCACCGATACGGGAAATCTCACTGATTGCCGATTCAATATCTTTACATTCAAGATA
>JAKSQF010000170.1 GCA_024404235.1 Clostridia bacterium
CGCTGATCCACCCCGGCACTCACGAGCCGATGGGTCCGGCTGACTTGGCCCCCGTTTTCTGTGACGAGCTGATCAAGCAGGAGTTGGATAACGACACCGCTTACTTCGATATTCCGGCCGAAATCCTTGATTTCTACCGTATGTACCGTCCGTCGCCGTTGATTCGCGCATATTATCTTGAAAAGAAGCTGGGCACACCGGCTAAGATCTACTACAAGTTTGAAGGTAACAACACCAGCGGCAGTCACAAGCTGAATTCCGCTATTGCGCAGGCCTATTACGCCAAAAAGCAGGGCCTTAAGGGTGTAACTACCGAAACGGGCGCCGGCCAGTGGGGTACGGCTCTGTCGATGGCCTGCTCTTACTTTGATCTTGACTGTAAGGTTTACATGGTTAAGGTTTCTTATGAACAAAAACCCTTCCGCCGTGAAGTTATGCGCACCTACGGTGCTTCGGTCACCCCGTCTCCGTCGATGGATACTCAGGTTGGTCAAAAGATTTTGGCCGAGCATCCGGGTACGACCGGCAGCCTTGGTTGTGCTATTTCCGAAGCCGTTGAGGTCGCCACCACCAACGAGGGCTACCGTTACGTTCTGGGCAGTGTGCTGAATCAGGTATTACTGCATCAGTCGGTCATTGGTTTGGAAGCAAAGGCTGCTTTGGATAAATACGGTGTCAAACCGGATCTCGTCATCGGTTGTGCCGGGTGCGGCTCCAACCTCGGTGGCCCGATTGCTCCGTTTATGCGTGATAAGATCAAGGGCGTACACGATTGCCGCATTATCGCTGTCGAGCCGAAATCCTGCCCGAGCCTTACCCGCGGTAAGTATGCTTACGATTTCTGCGATACCGGTATGGTTTGCCCGCTGGCTAAGATGTATACGCTGGGCAGCGGCTTCATTCCGTCGCCGAACCACGCGGGCGGTCTGCGTTACCACGGCATGAGCCCGGTTCTTTCGCAGTTGTATGATGATGGCTTGATGGAAGCCGTTTCGGTTGAACAGACCGAGGTCTTCAAGGCCGCTGAAGAGTTTGCCCGTGTAGAAGGCATCCTGCCCGCACCGGAAAGCTCGCACGCCATTAAGGTCGCGATCGACGAAGCACTCAAGTGCAAGGAAACCGGCGAAGAAAAGACCATCGTCTTCGGCTTGACCGGTACCGGTTACTTTGATATGGTCGCTTACGAGCGCTTCCACGACGGTCAGATGACCGACTCCATCCCCACCGATGAAGAGCTTGCCGCATCGTTTGCAAAGCTTCCTGTGGTTGATTGATTAAAATACCGTAAATAGTAAAACATCCGCTTGTTGTAAAACAAGCGGATGTTTTTGTATATCTGTCTTTTTCGGTTTATTCTTCGGGTGCGGTGTCCTGCAAGGTGGCTTGACGGGCGCTTTCTGCTTGACGCACGACCTCTTCGTAATCGGTAATGGGAATATACTCGTCGTTGTATTCAATAACGATATACTGTTCTTTTGCCGTAACGGATTTATATTCCTTGTCGACCGGTTTTCCGTTTTCACAAACCTCGGCAACGGTTTCCTCGGCCGTTTCGGCGTCAATGGCATCCCAATATTCCGTGTAGCCGGTAACGGTTGTGCCGTTGTGTGTGTAAACGTGGGTGACGTTGCCCGTTTGCCAAATGATCGTGTGGTCGTCCTCTTTCAGCCCCAACACAAATTCCTGCGAAGGTGCGGCAGGGCTTGTGCTTTTTTTCTTTTTTACCGCCTTTTTTCCGCAGGCGGTAAAGCCGATCATCAGCAGTAACGCCAACAGAACGGAAAGTGCTTTTTTCATGGCTCGTCCTCCGTGATTTTCTGTATTTATTATATCAAAAAACATTAAAAAAGCAATACTGCATTTACGCAAAAACGGACGGCAGATAATGCCGTCCGTTTCGGTTTATTCAATATGGATGATTCGGCAACCCAAACGCTTGGCATCGTCAAGGCTGTGCAAAACGCAAATCACGGTTTTACCGGCTGTGCGCTTGTCAATTTGCTCAATGGCCCGTTCAACGTTTGCGTCGTCCAAACCGTTAAAAGGCTCGTCCAAAACGTAAATATCGCCGTTTCCGGCAAGGGAGCGTGCCAAGGCGGCACGGCGTGCCATACCGCCGCTGAGCTTCTTCGGCGGCTCGTTCAGAACTTCGGCAAGACCCAACTCGGTTAGAATTTCGGTTGGATCCTCACCGTCCGAAAACATGGCAACGTTTTCGGCAACGCTTAAAAAGGGGAGCAGGCGATCCTCTTGAAAAACGGGTCGAACCTGCTTTGCGTTTACCGTAATTTTGCCCGCATTCGGTTTTTCCAATCCGCAAATCAGCCGCAACACGGTACTTTTGCCGCAACCGGAAGGCCCGAACAGGCAAATGCGTTCACCCGCTTCGACCGAAAAGGAAAGCTGATTTAACACTCTTTTGCGTCCGTAGGAAAAGCAGACGCCGTCAAAAATAATTTGTTCAGGCATACTTTTTTTCCCTCCAAATCAGCTTAAGCAGACCCTCTAACAAAAGGCTGAGCAGAACGACCGTCAGGGTAACGGCAAAGACCTCTTCGTATTCGATGGTGGCTTTGCCGCGCTGTAACAACGCACCGACCGAGCCGATCGGGTTGCAGATGACCTCGGCGGCAACGCCCGATTTCCACGCAATACCGAGCCCCGTAATGCAGGCCGTCCGCAAATGCGGTGCCAACAGCGGCAGGCGGATGCGCAGAAAAACCTCGCTTCGCCGCAGGCCGTACACACGCCCCATTTCGGCAAGGCGCCCGTCCTCGGCAGAAAGACCGGCGTCAACGTGACTCCAAATAATCGGGAACACCATCAGCGCCGAAATAAAGGAGGGCAGCACGTTGCTTGGAATCCACAGCCACGCAATAAAGATGAATGCGGCAACCGGCACCGAGCGTACAATGTGCAGCAGCGGGGAGGACAGCGTTTTAAAAAAACGGGAATTGCCCGAAACGATGCCCCCGACCGAGCCGACCAATACGGCCGACCCATAACCGAGCAGAATGTGTCCGACGGAAGTGCCGACTGCTTTTTGAAAATCGGGATGAGATAAATTGCGCCAAAAGGTTTGGAAGGTATTCCACGGAAGCGGAATTTTCAACAGCAGATTTCGGTTAGCATGGGTGGCGGCAAAATGCCATACCAGTACCCAAAAGATAGCCGAAAGCAGGGAAAAAACCGCTTTTTTAAAACCGTCTTTTAAGGCGGATTTTTTCAACATAAATTATTTGCCGTACCAGAAGCCGTCATCGGGCATTTCGCCGACAGAAGCGGGATCGGCATTGAACAGTACCTGCAGATAGCCGGTAAGACCCTTCTTCATTTCGTCGCCGGTAACGTAGCACAGGTGACAGTCCGGCAGAGCCTTGGTAGCGATAGCGGCCTTCGGTACAATGCCGTACTTTTCGCACAAAGCACCGGTGTTGGCGGCATCGTCGGCGGTGGCTTTGATAGAAGCTTCATATTCGGTCAGGAAATCCTGCACGGCGGTGGGGTACTTTTCGCAGAAATCCTTGCGGGCAACGATACAACCCATCATCAGTGCCGAATCGGGCGAGCATTTCTGCCATTCTTCGGTCAGGTCAAGCACCTTGGCGGCCGACTGGAAGTTTAAGGTGATTGCGGTCGAAACCGGAGCGGGAGCAATGATAACGGCGGTCGGGTCGGTGGCCCAAACGGCGGGCAGTTCGCTGCCGTCAGTCTTGTATTCGATCGTTACGTCCTTTTCAACGTCTACGCCGTTTTTGGCAAACAGATATTCAATGATATACTGCGGGTTGGCGCCTTGACCGGTGGTGACAATCTTGCGGCCCTTGAGGTCAGCCAGCGATTTGATTTCGGCACCGGTGTTGTCGAGAACGCTCAGCACACCCATGGTGTTAACGGCAAGAATCTGAACACCGCCGTCGGTCAGTTTGTAAAGTTTGGCGGCAAGGTTGGTCGAAACGGCGGCAATGTCCGCTTCGCCCTTGTTAAGCTTTGCAACAGCCTCATCGGGGGCGGCAACGGCGGCGAAATTGTACTTCATATCGGTCTTGCCGGCGTCACTCTTGTCCCACATATTCACGGCACCGATACCGGTCGGGCCGGTCAGTACGAATACGTTGACTTCGGCGGGCTTTTCCTCTTTTGCTTCCGGCTTTGCCTCTTCTTTTTTGCCGCAGGCGGCAAAGG
>JAKSQF010000171.1 GCA_024404235.1 Clostridia bacterium
GCGTGCCATTCGGCACTCTCGTCCCGGTCGGCGAGAAGAACCTTCTCGTGCTCGGTTTTGCCAAGGTCTATCTACATACCGCCCCTGCCCCATTCGTACTGCAGTTCCAAAGGCGAGATTTCGTTGAGTATGTTTACGATCTGATCCTCTTCACCGCCCGAGTCCTTCAGCGTGATCGTGTCGTACGGTTCGTACTGGATCGCCTCAAACTTGGCGGTCAAGGTGGTGTCGCCCTTGGCGTAGCCGTTGTACTTGGTACTGCCGTTATAGAAGCCCTTGAACAGCTTGCCCGAAGCAGACGGGGTCGCCGGCATAAAGTAGATGCCGGGGAAGGCTTCGTAAACGGTCTTTTTGCCCTCTACGTCAACCGTGATCTTGCAAGGCTTGGTGTTCGACGTCGGGTTTTTATCCAGCATAATGTTGCGGATGGAGTCGATAGTCGACTGATCCACACCGATGAATTCCTTTAAGAAGTTTTCGATGGCGACCGAAAGATCCTTACTACCGTGACCGTAATCCTTCAAAAGGGTATTATAAAGTCCGTCAAGCGAGCCTTCGGTAGTGGTGTAGAAATCGGCCGCACGCAAGCCCACTTCACTGAGCGAGGTCAATTCGTAGTCCTCACGCAGGTTTTCGAACGGAACGCCGAGCAGACCGTTCAGCAGGAAGCCGAACGTACCGGTACGGTCGGCACCGGCCGAGCAGTGGAAGTAGAACGGATAATTTTCCGCCTTTGCCATCGCTTCAAAGGTCTGTTTATAGTAGCCCTTAAGAGCGGCATCCGCTGTTTTGGGCAGAGATTCCAAAATAACTGCCGGAATGTAGTTGACGTTCTTGTTATTCTCATCCCAACCCGTGGCGGCGTGATTCATGCCGCCGCGCAGTTCGATTTCGGACTTCATACCAAGGTAACTGAACACGTGGCGGGCGGCATCGTCAAGGTGAGAATGATATTCATCCAACGAAGCGCCACGGTAAACCATACCGTATTTTACCTTGTAGCCGTCCTGCGTCATATAGCCGCCTTCGTCACGCATATTGGTGACCTTGCCGGCGTTGATGTAACGGACGGGGGTGTTGATCGTCTTAAAGCTGTCGACCGCACTGCACTTGCCGGTGGTATTGCCGCAGACGTACCAGTAGTAGGTCTTGCCCGGGACGAAGATACCGACCTGATTGACAAGCGATTTTGCGGTAGTGGTGACGATAAAGGCGTTTTTGAAATCCTTATTGTCGGCAAAGTAAACGGTATAACTGCTGTTTTTGCCGCTGGCCGTCTACTTGAGGGAGGTGGTCTGATGATGCTGAGAGTTGAGATTGGGAGTCATCGTCTTGATATCACGCATATACGTTGTCTGGTTGGCAAAGCCGTTTGTAGACAGGTATTCGTGAATGACGTCGGTGTTCAGATAAACACCGCCGCCCTTAAATGCCGTCAGCGAAATGGCCGAGCTGGCGGTGGTCTTTTTGCCGTTATAAATGGCGTTGACGGTCATACCGCCCGTAAGATTTGTGGTCGGGTGGCTTTCCCAAACGCCGGTCATATTGGCAACGGCCGGAACGGCAGGATCGGTCACCTTGGGATTGGTCTTTGTAAACGCAACCTTTTTGACCAGTTTACCGTTGGCGTAGTAGGAAACGTAGTATTTCTTTTCCGTATACTGCGCCGTAAAGGTGGTATCGGCCGAAATGGTATCGGTTTCAAAGTTGAAGATCTTGCCGGTGGTTTCGTTCTTCCAACCGGTGAAAACCAATTCTTTTGCGGGATTTTCCGGATCGATCTTTGTCGGATCGGCGGGAGCCTTAAACAGGGAGTTTTTACCGACCGTCATTGCAGTCGGGTTGTTACCGTTGGCGGCGTTAAAGGTTGCCGTTGCGGTATCTTTCGTAAAGTGAGCGTACAGATTGGTGTTGGCGGTCAGTTTGGTATTCTTGAAATCAAACTTTGTGCCGCCGGTTTTTGCAGTATACCAACCGAGGAAGTACTTGCCTTCCGCTTTCGGATCGGCCGGCTTGTGGGCGGTAAAGCCCTTTTGTCCCATTTGATTGAGATAAAGGCTGCCGTCTTCGTTATAGTATTTTACAGCCAATTCATTATAGCCGTAAATTTCGAACTGATCGTTGGCTTCGATGTAGATGCTGTCCCAAACCGGCGGTCTGGAACCGGCATTTACGTAGAAGCTGCTGATCATTTCGCCGTTGATCATCAGGTACACCAGATCCTGACCCTTATGGGCGCCGGCGGTGACACGCTTACGTCCCTGTTCAAAGGCGTACCAGTTGTTGCTTTCAAATTTATAAGCCTTGGTGCCTTCGGTGCATTCTTCAAATTCCCAAGCGAACATCACGCTGCTATGGTTACCGGCGGCGATATAGGAACGGCAGAAGCCGCAGTTGCCGCCGATATCGACGACCATATTAGAACCGTCTTCGAGCGAATCGGTGTTATTGCCGGTTTTCAGAACGAACTTGGCAACGGTTGATCTCGTTTTCGAGGTAACTTTATAGGAATACAGCTTACCTAATTCGGTTTGGCCCTTTGTATTCTTGATAACGGTTGCCGGCTTCATAATATCGCCGATGTTTACAACGTCAATATCGCTGACGTATTCATCGGGTTTACCGAAGCCTGAGAAACGCTGTTTGGAAACACCGTCACCGACGAAGCAGACCATATTGTTAGGTTGGGTGATTTCGCCGCCGTTATGGGCAACGTAACCGCCCGGCGTTTGGTAATAATTCGTATAAGCGTCGGCCTTGATTTCGCCGTCGATTTTTAAGAACACGTAGTCCTTGCCGGTATTCGGGCCGGCGATGACACGCAAACGACCGAATTCAATATCGTGTCTGCCGGAGGTGATCGGATCTAATGCCGCAAACATTTGCTGCGTGCTGCCGTTATCACCGGGGCAGAAATAAATGCGTTCATTACGGAACCACGCCATACAGGTCGCATTCCAGTAGGTATCCAGCGCAATTTTCCAGTCAACCTCATCGGAAACGTGGGATTCCCAACCGAATTTGACGATTTCGGAATGGGTTTCGGACTTTGCGTCGAAGGTATATCTGCCGCTGAAAATCTCCGTTTTATAATCGGTACCGGTAAAGCCGAGATCTTCCAGTGTGACGATATCATAATCGTCAACGAAAGCCTCCGGCATATTCATAATATCGTCTTCGTACTTGAGGTTGGCAATTTTCGAGCCGGCCGGCACGCTGGTCATTACACGGAACTGGGTAGCGGCAAAATAAGGCTCCTCGCCCTCCTCCGGTTCGGTGTGCGGCACGGTGGAAAGACGAATGGCATAGTGGAACCAACCGTCCCCATTGTCGGTGGTTTCCATTTCAATACCTTCACTGCCATCCTTCAGTTGGAACGACGTTGAGGTATAGTTTTTATCCGCATCCGCAAAGCGGAAGGTGATAACCCCCTCCGCAATTTTCAACTTCAGATCGAATTCGAGCATTTTGCCGGACTCAAGGTAGTTTTCAAGTGCACCGGGAAGTGCGTACCAGCTACCTTTCGTCAAATCCTGCGCATCGGTATAGGTTTTAGCTGTTGCGCCCGTACCGGCCGGATCTGCGGCGAAAACGCTTTGCAACGGAATCATAATAGCGCTGGCAATCAAAGCGATCGCCGTAAGGAAGCCGATGATTCTGCTTGCTTTTTTTCCTTTACAAATGTTCATTGTAATCTCCTTTAACCGTTCGGAAAAGGAACGGCTTTCGTGTGCGAAAGCCCCCGGCTTTCAAAAGTAAAAAACGCGTTACACCGTGTGGGGCATTGCTGTCCCACACGGCATATTGGATTTATAAACGGATGTTGCGGATCAGTTTGCCCATCTGTTAGTCAAAGCAGTCAAGGCAGAATAATCGGTCGTGTTGTTGTGGAAGAAGCTGTAGATCGTCTTTGCGATCGGCTTTGCCACGTACGGGTTATCTAAATCGTCGCCCGAATAGAAGATACCGTAGTTGGTTTCCTGCGAGCTCCAGCCGTTATCTTCCGAAACGTTGGAAAGCTTGTAAATGAAGGCAACGTCAACGAAGGTGACCTGCGTATCAAGTGCATTCAAAGCGGCCTTCATATTTGCGGCAACGTTGGTCTTGTTGCGGGTGCCGTTATCGGAAATGCCGGTTTCGGTCAGCCATACGCGGCTGCCGCCGTCACCGTGCGCCTT
>JAKSQF010000172.1 GCA_024404235.1 Clostridia bacterium
GCAAAACAACGCCGCAGGACGGACATTTTTTATAAACGTGGTTGCGGTCGGCGTTGCGTGCCTTTTTGATTTGCATCTCACGGGACTTTTTGCCGATAAATGCGTGGATGCGCTGATTTTCCCGATACCGTGCCGCCGTATTGCGTGAAAAGAAACGCAGTAAAGCCGTCAGCGTCAGCAGGTAAACCGGCAACTGCAACCACCATTTGTGCAAAAAACAGTTGACAATGGCCAACACCGCCGCCGTGCCGAACAGCACGCAAAACAGCGTATCAATAACGCCGTAGCGTCCGCTCATAAATCGGGATAAGCGATAGCGAAACATGGTATTCCCTCCGAAGAATTACTGCTGTTAATATAATACGGTAATATGAAGATGATATGAACAGTCTTTAAAAATTATTCCAATTTTCATCGTTGGTCAGATCCCCGTCCCCGCTGACGGGAATGGGATCACCCAAATAGGTGGGCTTTGTGTGAAATGCGGTGGTCAGAACATCCTTACAGCGGGCCGCTATTTCACGCACGTCGCGATAGGTCTGTCCGGAATAGGTACGGTAATCAGCCGCAACACCGTAGGCTTCAAGACCTAATTTTTCGGCCACGTACAGCGCTCGGTATAAATGGTACTCCTGACTGACGATAACCACTTTTTTGGCCTTAAAAACCTCTTTGGCACGGTAAATGGTTTCGTAGGTGGAAAAACCGGCGTGATCCATGAAAATATCACTTGAAGCAATGCCTTCGTCCATGGCGTAACGCTTCATAATGCTGACCTCGTCGTAATCGGTTTTGCCGTGGTCGCCGCTCATCAAAAGTTTTTGCGAAACGCCGCCTTTCTGCAATGCAACAGCACGGGTTAAGCGGTCTTTCAGCATGGGACTGGGCGTACCGTCCGAATGCACAAGACATCCTAACACAATAATGCAATCCACGTCTTTTAAGCGGGATATCGCATCTTCTTCCGAAATCAGGCGGGAAGATGCAGTGCGCTTTACGTAGATGTTCGTCCCGAAAACGATCACGACGGCGACGATCACCAAACAGCAGATGATACACAGTATTTTTTTGAATGTTTTAATCATTACGATCCTCTTTTTTGAAAACAGAAAGGAGGCAACTGCCGTCGCCTCCCTCGTTTTTGATTTATATCAGCGCGCCGCGCTTGCAGGCGTCTTTACATTGACCGCAACCGGTACAAATCGAGTAGTCGATCACAGCGCAGTTGTCAACCACCTTAATGGCACCGTTCGGGCAGGTGCGTTCACACATACCGCAGGCAATGCAGGATGCTTTGCAGGCCTTTACAACTGCCGCACCCTTCTGTTTGTTCGAGCAGGCTACCTTGATCGGCGCATTCTTCGGTACTAACGAAATCAGCGCCTTCGGGCAGGCTTTTACACAAGCGCCGCAGGCCATACAAAGGTCCTTGCAAACCACGGGTCGACCGTTTTCAACCGTAATGGCACCAAACGGGCAGGCCTTTGCACAGTCACCGAAGCCGATACAACCAAACTGGCAGGTCAGCGGGCCGCCGTGCAGGATCGAAGCCGCCGTACAGCTTTCCATACCGGTGTAGGTGTATTTTTCAACGGCGTTGTCGGGACGTCCGTTGCAGGCGATAAAGGCGATCATCGGCTCGCTTTCGGTCACTGAAACGCCTAAAATTTCCGCCAACTGTTCGGCGGTAGTGCTTCCACCGGGGGCGCATTTGTTCGGCTCGGCTTCACCCTTGGCAAGCGCTTCGGCATAGCCGTCGCAACCCGAAAATCCGCAGGCACCGCAGTTGGCACCGGGCAGGCACGCACGCAGTTTTTCCTGCTTTTCATCGACCGGCACCGCCATAAATTTGGAGGCCAACGCCAAACCGACACCGGCGATCAGACCGATCACCGCAACAATAATTACCGGAAGTAAAATATCCATATTCTTAACCTCCGATTCCGGCAAAGCCGAGGAATGACAGCGACACGAGTGACGCCGCGATCAGCGTAATGGGCAGGCCCTTCAAAAATTCGGGGATATCGGCCGTTTCCAGCTTTCCGCGAACGCCGGCAAACAGTACCATTGCCAGCATAAAGCCAAGTCCTGCACCCAACGCATTAAACAGCGAGTGCACAAAGTTCATCTGGTTGGTGATGTTCAGCATCGTAATACCAAGCACCGCACAGTTGGTGGTGATCAGCGGCAGATAGATGCCAAGTGCCTTGTAAATGGGCGGAATAAAGCGTTTTAAGAAAATTTCGATCAGCTGAACGATGGCCGCAATGACCAGAATAAACACGATCGTTTCAAGATAAGTGAAATTCGGGTAGAGCAGGTAGGTGTAAATCGGCCAGGTCACGGCGGTGGCAACCACCATAACCAAGGTGACCGCAATACTCATCGAAACGGCGGTGTTGACCTTTTTGGAAACGCCTAAAAACGGGCAGATACCAAGGAACTTTGCCAACACCATGTTGTTGGTCAAAAGACCGGCAAGAATAATGGCAAAAATCATCTTCATTCTGCAGCCGCCTCCTCTCCGTTGTAACGGTCACAGGCCGCGCGGGAAGGACAGTTGGCACATCCGGTATGCTCGACCGGCTTTTTGCCCTGCTTTTTGGCAATGGCATTGGAAACGGCGACCAACACGCCGAATACGAAGAAACCACCGGGCGGCAGTAAAAAGACGATCATCGGGTCGATGAATTTTGCGGTAACGGTCAGTCCGAAGATGCTGCCTGCACCGAACAATTCACGAATCAATCCCATTAAGGTCAAGGTGGCGGTAAAGCCAAGTCCCATTCCGATGCCGTCCAAAGCGCTGGGCAGTACCTTGTTTTTGGAAGCAAACATTTCGGCGCGGGCCAAAATGATGCAGTTTACGACGATCAGCGGCAGGTAGATACCAAGTGCCTTGTCGATGGCGGGCAGGAACGCCTTGACCAACAACTGCACCACGCTGACGAAGCCGGCAATGATGGTAATAAACGCCGGAATACGGACTTTGTCCGGAATGACGTTGCGCAACAGCGAAATGACCACGTTCGAGCAGACAAGAACGGCTGTTGCGGCCAATCCCATACCGATGCCGTTGATGGCGGCGGTGGTGACGGCCAAGGTCGGGCAGGTGCCCAACACCAAACGCAACACGGGGTTTTCCTTTAATAAACCGTTGGTCAGGTAGGAAAGACTATTCGATTTTTTCATGTTATCCTTCCTCCTTTACTTCGGTGTTGTAAATCTCAATGGCTTTGTTGACGGCCTCGGTCACGGCGCGGGAGGTAATACTCGCACCGGTAACGGGGACGATTTCGCCGCCGTCTTTTGTAATGGCAAGCTTTTCGGTCGCCTTGCCTGCAAACTGTCCGTAAAAGCTTTCCTTTGCGGCGTTTTGTCCAAGACCCGGCGTTTCGTTATCGACCGAAAGAATTTTCACGGCCTTTATGTTGCCGTCCGGCAGGATGGCGGTCATGATTTTTACCTCACCGCCGTAGCCTTTGTCGGAAGACGTGTTGAAAATATAGCCGGCGGCGTTGCCGTCGCTTTCAGCGATTGTGTAGTTGCCCTTGTCTTCAAAGGTGCAGTCGGGGAACAGCTCCTGCATGGAAGCCTTGCGCTGGGTTTCCTCCTGCTTTTCGATCGGGCCTTTGGTAACGGCATTGGTCAGTGCCAACGCTAAAGGAATGATAATGCAGATGGAAAGCAGTACGATGACCGGCTTGAAAATACTGCTCCAGTTTTCCTTAAAAAAGCTTTGCTTTTCAGCCATTCTTCGCCGCCTCCTTTGCACCGAAAGGTTTTGCAAGGGTCAGGCTGTTGATGTGCGGGGTCAGGATGTTCATCAGCAGGATAGAGTAGGAAACACCCTCCGGCAGGTTGGCAAATCGGCGGATGACAAAGGTCAGCACACCGCAGCCGATACCGAAAATCAACTTACCTAAATTGGTGGTGGGGCTGGTGGTGTAGTCGGTTGCCATGAAGATGGCGCCCAACATCAAACCACCGCTTAAAATGCTGATCAGCGAACTGTGAAGACTGGCACCGCCGATCAAATACAGTACAAATACCGTGCCGATAAAGGAAACCGGAATCACGGGGTTGATTACCTTGCGCAATACAAGGTATACACCGCCGACCAACAGCAATGCGGCGGTCGTTTCACCGATACAGCCGCTGTGCCAA
>JAKSQF010000173.1 GCA_024404235.1 Clostridia bacterium
TGGACACACGCCCCTCAAACGTGCCTGTCTGCCTATTCCAGCACACTCGCATTTTTCGCGCTCGATTATTATATCATCTTCAAGCGGCGTTGTCAATAAAAAAGTTATTATTTTTCTGAAAAGCCATATATTTTATTATAAAAAGCTTATTTTTCGGTGTCTTTTTGTTTGACAAAGGCCCTTTTCCCCCTTATAATATCCCTATAATCTTTTTGCAGGTGTTTTTATGGCGATAATAACAAACCGACAGTTTGACGAAGAACGTGCACTTTACCATTTGCAGGATTCGGCTGTGCAGAACTGCATTTTTGCAGGACCTGCAGACGGTGAATCCGCTTTGAAAGAAGCCCGAAATATTACGGTGGAGGACTGTTCCTTTTCCCTACGGTATCCGTTTTGGCACACTGCCGATTTTTCGGTGCGTCGCTGCACGATGGATGCGCTGACCCGTGCGGCAATTTGGTATGCCGAAAACGGCACGCTGGAAGATTGCAAACTATACGGGATCAAGGCGCTGCGGGAATGTGAAAACATTCAACTTACAGGATGCGATATCATCTCCCCCGAATTCGGGTGGCGGTCGCGCAAGCTGCAAATCGACCAATGCTCTGCCGAATCGGAATATTTCCTATTTGAATGCCGGGACGTGAGCATTAGCGAGCTGAAAATGAAAGGCAAATACTCCTTTCAGTACATCGAAAATATGACGCTGGAAAACAGCGAGCTTGACACCAAGGACGCCTTTTGGCACACCAAAAACGTCACCGCCAAAAATTGCATCATCAAGGGCGAATACTTAGGTTGGTATTCGGAAAATCTGACGCTGATCGACTGCAAGATTTCCGGCACGCAACCGCTTTGCTACTGCAAAAATCTGGTGCTGAAAAACTGCACGATGACAGACTGCGATCTTTCGTTTGAATACTCTACCGTAGAGGCCGACATTATCGGCACGGTGGATTCGGTCAAAAACCCGATTTCGGGTCACATTACGGCAGACGGCTACGGCGAAATTATTTTGGAGGATGCCGTTTACCAAGGAAATTGCGATATTAAAACACGAACAGAATAAGGAAAGATAAAATCAAAAGCGATTGGCCCGAAAAAGCCAATCGCTTTTGATTTATATTGTGCGCCCAAAGCGGTAACAATCAATTATTTTCGTCCAGATAATCACACGCGGCCAAGGCAGCAACGGCACCGTCTGCGGCGGCAGTAGTAACCTGACGCACCTTTTTACGGCGGCAATCGCCTGCAACAAAGATGCCCCGCACCTCGGTGCGGCAAGACTCGTTCACATCGGCATAGCCACGGTCATCCAACCGAAGAACGTTACGGAACGCCTCGTTTTGAGGAATCAGGCCGATGGCGATGAACAGACCGTCCAAATCCAAGCGGGTGGACTTACCGTCCGCCTCACGGCGAATTTCAACGCCCATCAAGGTGTTTTCGCCCAGCATTTTTTCCACCACCGTGCCGGTGATGATCTCAACATTCGGTTTGGCAAGCAGTTGATCGCACAGTTTCTTTTCGCCGGTGAGGAAATCCAAATTCTGAATAACGTAAACCTTATCAGCCAAATCGGCGAGGAGGATGGCCTCCTGCAAAGCGGAGTTTCCGCCGCCGACCACGCCGACCGTTTTATTGCGATAAAACGCACCGTCACAAACAGCGCAGAACGAAACGCCTTCGCCGACGTATTTTTCTTCGTTTTCAAGTCCCAACATGCGATGCTTGGCGCCGGTGGCGATAATGACCGAACGGCCTTCGAAAATGCCGCCGTCGGTCACAACGGTTTTGACCTCGCCGTCACGGATCTCAAGCACCTCGCAGGATTCGACGTCTGCCCCCTGCTCCATAACCTGATCGACCAGTTTTTCAGCAAACTCGTTACCCGAAAGTGCCGTAAAGCCGGGGATGTTTTCAACCTTTGGCGAAAAGGTGATTTGACCGCCGAAGGTGGCCTTTTCGATCACCAGAACGCTTTTGTTTGCACGGCGGGCGTAAACTGCGGCCGTCAGTCCGGCAGGACCGCCGCCGACAACGATTACGTCATACATTGATGATTCCTCCCAAAAACATACAACAGGGCGGATTTTCTCCGCCCTTTGTGTATTATCTTAAAGTCCCAAGAAACGTTTGATTTCCGAAACGCCGGCGTATTTTTCAACCCGACCGTTTTCGGTGACGACCAATGTCGGTGCCTGCTTGATGCCGTACTTTTCAGCCAGTTCGGGCTGTTCGTTGGCATAAATCTTCTGATACTGTGCACCGGCTTTATCAAGCTGTGCACAAGCAATCTTGCAGTTGGGGCAGGTGGTCGTTGCAAAGAGCAGCAGACCGGCTTCGCCCGCTTCAGCGGTAACGGTTTCGGTAGCCGCAGCCTCTTTATAAACCGGACCTTCGTGGGTCAGCTTGGAAGCGCCGATATCGTAGACCTTACGATCCTTGAATTCCTGCGTTTTACCATCGTTCCAGTTCTGAACCGGACGGTAGTAACCGGTGATACGGCTGTAAACCTCGGTCTTTTCGCCGCATTCGGGGCAGGTGTACTGCTCGCCGGAGATGTAGCCGTGGGTCTTGCAGACCGAGTAGGTCGGCGACATGGTGTAGTAGGGCAGTTTATAGTTTTCGGCGATCTTACGCACCAAATTGGCGGCCGCTTTCCAGTCGGGCAGTTTTTCACCCAAGAAGGCGTGGAAGACTGTACCCGAGGTGTAAAGGGTCTGCAATTCGTCCTGAATATCAAGAGCGGTGAAGATATCCTCGGTGTAGCCGACCGGCAGGTGCGAGGAGTTGGTGTAATAAGGCGTATCGTCATCCGACTTGGCGGCGGTGATGATATCCGGATAACGCTTCAAATCGTGCTTTGCCAAACGGAAAGCGGTCGATTCGGCCGGAGTGGCTTCAAGGTTATACAGATCGCCGTATTCCTCCTGATAATCGGAGAGGCGGTTACGCATGTGGTTCAGTACCTCGGCAGTGAAGTCCTGTGCTTCCTTAGAGGTCATATCCTTGCGGATCCAGTTGGCATTGAGGCAGGCTTCGTTCATACCCACAAGACCGATGGTCGAGAAGTGGTTATTAAAGGTGCCGAGATAACGCTTGGTGTAGGGGTACAGACCGTTTTCCAACAGTTTGGTGATAACGGTACGCTTTACACGCAGAGAACGTGCGGAAATGTCCATCATCTTATCCAAACGGCGGAAGAAATCGGCCTTATCGGTAGCAAGATAACCGATACGCGGCATATTGATGGTAACAACGCCGACCGAACCGGTGGATTCGCCGCTGCCGAAGTAACCGCCGGATTTTTTGCGCAGTTCACGCAGATCCAAACGCAGGCGGCAGCACATGGAACGAACGTCGGACGGTTCCATATCGCTGTTGATGTAGTTGGAGAAGTACGGGGTGCCGTATTTGGCGGTCATTTCAAACAACAACTTGTTGTTATCGGTTTCAGACCAGTCGAAATCACGGGTGATGGAGTAGGTCGGGATCGGATACTGGAAGCCGCGGCCGTTGGCGTCGCCTTCGATCATGATTTCGATGAAGGCACGGTTGACCATATCCATTTCTTTTTTACAGTCTTTATACTTGAAGTCCATTTCCTTGCCGCCGACAATGGCATTCAGCTCTGCCAAGTCAGCCGGAACGGTCCAATCCAACGTAATGTTGGTAAACGGCGACTGGGTACCCCAACGGCTGGGGGTGTTGACACCGTAAATAAAGGACTGAATGCACTGCTTGACCTCTTTATAGCTGAGGTTATCGACCTTAACAAACGGAGCCAAATAGGTATCGAAAGAAGAAAATGCCTGTGCGCCCGCCCATTCGTTCTGCATAATGCCGAGGAAGTTGACCATCTGATTACACAGAGTGGAAAGGTGGCCTGCCGGCGAAGAGGTGATCTTACCCGGAACACCGCCCAAGCCTTCCTGAATGAGCTGTTTTAACGACCAACCGGCGCAGTAACCGGTCAGCATGGAAAGGTCGTGGATGTGGATATCGGCATTGCGGTGGGCGTTGCCGATTTCGTCATCATAAACCTCGGACAGCCAGTAGTTAGCCGTAATTGCACCGGAGTTGGAAAGGATCAAACCGCCGACCGAATAGGTAACGGTGGAGTTTTCCTTAACACGCCAGTC